>JAOPZL010000370.1 GCA_025964175.1 Solirubrobacterales bacterium | reverse complement strand
ACGACCACGACGGGCGGCTCCGCGCCGCGCCCCTCGTGGTCGCTGCCCGCGACGCTGGCGACGATCGCCTGCCTGCTGCTGGCGGTCGCCATCGGCGTGATGATCGGCCGCTCCGGCGACGGCGGCTCCCGGTCGGCCGCGACTCCGGCGCCGCAGGTCATCCGCGTCGACGGGGCCGTGGCGGGGTCGGCGACGCCCGCCACCACGACCGTGCAGCCCGCGGCGGCCGACCCGGGCGCGACGACGGCCAAGCGGAAGTCCAGCGCGGCGGACAGGAAGGCGAAGGCGAAGACCGCCGCCAGCGATGCCGCGACGACCAAGACGAGCAGCGCGGTCTCGGGCCTCGACACGACCTCGGGCGCCGACTACGTCAAGAAGTCGGCGAAGCTGCCCAAGGAGGTCGGGACGCCGGGCAAGGCCCCCGAGAAGGACAACAAGGCGCCCGCCGGCGGCGGCTCGTTCGACACGATCGGCTGAGGAGGAAGAAGCCATGAGCATCATCGATGACCTTCGCGCGCGCCGCGCAACCACGTCCACCCACGGGGCAGGGTGGGCAGGGGCAGGATCGGAGGACGAGGCGACCAGCGAGCTGCGCGCCCGGCGCGACGAGCTCGCCGCTGCGGTCGCCGACCAGACCTGGGATCTCGGCGGCCTGGCCTACGAGATGGCGATCCGCGACCACTTCCGCCTCGACGTGCTCGTCAAGCGCGCCGCGGCCCTGCAGGTGGTCGACGGGGAGCTCGGCGAGATCGAGCGCCTGCTGCGCCTGGAGGAGACCGCGACGACCGGGACCTGCCGGTCGTGCGGCGCTCCGCACTCCAGAGGTGCGATCTTCTGCTGGCAATGCGGGGCGACCCTGATGGAAGTGACGCCGATCGCGAGCTGAGCTCCTGCGCGCGTCCGGTGGGCGAGGAGACGGGCGACGCCACGCGGCGCACCCACCTCGCCAACGAGCGCACCCAGCTGGCCTGGTGGCGGACCGGCCTGGCGTCGCTCGCCGTCGGGGTCGGCGTCGGGCGGGTCGTCCCCGAGCTCAGCGACGGCGCGGGCGGCCACCTCGCCTACGCGCTGCTCGGCGCCGGCTTCGTGATCTACGGGATCCTCTTCATCCTGGCCGGGACCTGGCGCCAGCGGCAGGTCGAGTCGGCGGTGATCGGCGGCCGCTGGCGCGCCCAGGACGCGCAGATGGTGCTCGTCCTGACCGTGATCGGCGTCGCGCTCTCGGTGGCGACGGGCGTGCTGATCCTGGTCGACGCGTGAGCGCCCGCCGGCCGTCGCCCGCCGCTCCCGCCGAGCCGCGCGTGCGCGACCCCCGGCGGGGGAGGAGCTCCACCCCTGACCGCTACCGCCGCTGCTTGAGCCCGATGCCCTCGAGCAGGTGGGCGACGCGCTCGCAGGAGTCGACCGAGCACTCCAGCGAGTCGAAGACGTCCTTCCAGCGGATGACGACCATCGGGTCGATGCCGTCGGCGAAGAGGGAGGCGACGGCCTCGCGGGAGATGCGGTCGCCCTCGTTCTCGAGGCGGTGGATCTCGACGAGGTCGGAGGTGATGTCGCCGCCGGTGCGCATGGTGCGCAGCGCCCGGGCCACGTGCTCGGTGGCGCCGACGAGGACGTCGGCCATCCCGACCGCCTGCTCCATCGGCGCCTCCACGCCGTAGAGGCCGAGCCGGTCGGCCGCCTCCTCGGCGTAGTCGACGATGTCGTCCAGCGCGGTGGCGAGCGCGTAGCCGTCGGGCGAGTCGAACGGGGCGCGCATGTTCCCGTTGGAGTTGAGCCGGTGGATGATGTCGTGGGCGATCCGGTCGCCCTCCTGCTCGCGCAGGTACAGCTCGCGGGCGAGGTCGGCGCGCTCGGGGTAGTCGGTCACGAGGTCGCGCAGCAGGAGCGCGGTGTGCTGGGTGTTGCGGCCCGATTCCTCGACGAGGTCGAGCAGTTCGGTGTCGAGCGGCGCGCGCCGCAGGAGGCCCATGGGGAAAAGCTAGACCGCGCACCGCGGCGTACACGAGTTCTTCACAACAGCTTCACGGGTGCGTAACGGATCGGTGCCCTCCTGCGCGCGAGGGTCTTGGCCCATGGAGGCGGCCACCGATGTTCTTCGCTCCGGGAAGCTGGAGATCCACACGACCGACGGGCTGGTGCTCGCCGGCGGTCACGTCGTGACGATGTCGATGCGCGAGTACCGCCTGTTGAGCGCCCTCGTCGCGCGCGAGGGGCGGATCGTCCCGCGTGAGGACCTGTACCGGATCGCCTGGGACGCCGAGCTGCGCAACGGTGACCGCTCCGTCGACGTGTACGTGCACAAGCTGCGCGTGAAGCTCGAGAACGCGCTCCCCGGGCAGGCGTTCATCCACACGCACTTCGGGTTCGGCTACCGCTTCAAGCCGGAGCCCGTCGTCGAGTCTTCACACGCTTTTCACAAGTCGACCACGACTCGGTAACAGGGTGGGGGTCATGCGTTGCGAGCCTCCATCGAACGAATGGATCGAACGATGAAAAGGACGAACGTGAGGCACCACAAGCTCATCGCCGCCGCCTGCTGCGGCGCCCTCGCCCTCGGGGCGACCGCCTGCGGGAGCAACAGCAGCACCTCCGGCTCCACGGGCAGCGGCACGGCCGCCGCCTCGGACACCGCCCAGCTCGGCGGCACCATCAACGGCGCGGGAGCCACGTTCCCGCAGCCCGTCTACTCCGAGTGGGCCAACCAGTACAAGAAGGCCTCCGGCACCACGGTCAACTACCAGGGCATCGGCTCGGGCGGCGGCATCGCCCAGTTCACCGAGGGCACTGTCGACTTCGGCGCCTCCGACGCCGCGATGACCGACGAGGAGGAGGCCGCGGCCAAGAAGAAGGGCGCTCCGGTCCACGTCCCGACCGTCCTGGGCGCCGTCACCGTCGCCTACAAGGTGGACGGCGTCGACAAGGGCCTCAAGCTCGACGGCGCGACCGTCGCCGACATCTTCCTCGGCCAGATCACGAAGTGGAACGACCCGGCCATCGCCGCGCTCAACAGCGGCGCGAGCCTGCCGTCCACCGACATCACCGTGTGCCACCGCTCCGACGAGTCGGGCACGACGAAGAACTTCACCGCGTTCCTCGCCGACTACTCCCCGGCCTGGAAGAACGGCCCGGGCGTCGACAAGTCGGTCAAGTGGCCGACCGGCACGGGCGCCAAGGGCAACGACGGCGTCGCCGGCTGCGTGAAGCAGAACGACGGATCCGTCGGCTACGTCGAGCAGGCCTACGCGCTGCAGAACAACTTCACCACCGCCGCGATCAAGAACGCGAGCGGCCAGTTCGTGGAGCCGACGCTGGAGGCCACCGCGGCCGCCGGCGAGGGCGCCAAGCCGCCGGCCGACCTGCGCTTCAGCACGATCAACGCGCCGGGCGCGTCGACCTACCCGATCTCGGCGGTCACGTTCCTGCTCGTCTACCAGGACATGTGCAAGGCCGGCATGAAGGCCGACCAGGCCAAGCGCGTCAAGGGCTGGCTCGACTACGCCCTCGGCGACGGCCAGCAGATCGCGACGCAGCTGCAGTACGCGCCGCTGCCCGCCGGCATCAAGAGCTCGGCGCAGGCCGAGGTCGACGCCCTGCAGTGCAACGGGAGCGCGATCGCGTAACCACTGATGGCTTCCGCTCCGGAAACCCTCCAGGTCCCCCGCGGCCGCTCGTCACTCGAGCGGACGCGGGGCTCCGGCCTGCTCGACCGCATCCTGAAGTGGGGCCTCACCGCCCTCTCGATCGGCGTGATCCTCCTGATCGCGTACTTCTTCGAGGTCCTCATCGCCGACTCACGGCCGGTCTTCGCCCAGACCGGCTTCTTCTCGTTCGTCTTCAACAGCGAGTGGGTGCCGTCGCAGGCGCTCTACGGCGCCCTGCCGCTGCTCGTCGGCACGCTGATCACCTCGGCGATCGCCCTCGTCATCGGCGTCCCGATCGCCGTCGCCACCGCGCTCTACATCACCGAGCTGGCCTCGCCGCGCGTGCGCGCCCCGCTGACCATCCTCGTCGAGCTGCTCGCCGCGGTCCCGTCCGTGGTCTACGGCCTGTGGGGCTTCTTCTTCCTGATCCCCAAGCTCAAGCCGGCCGAGCAGTGGTTCTCCGACACCTTCGCCTTCCTCCCCTTCGTCGGCGGGACGGTCTCGGGCCCCAACTACTTCATCGCCGGGCTCATCCTGGCGATCATGATCATCCCGATCGTCTCCGCCATCTCGCGCGAGGTCATGACGACCGTCCCGCGCGAGAACAAGGAGGCGGCCCTCGCCCTCGGCGCCACGCGCTGGGAGATGATCCGCATGGCCGTCCTGCCCTACTCCAAGGGCGGCATCACCGGCGGCGCGATGCTCGGCCTCGGCCGCGCGATCGGCGAGACGATCGCGGTGACCATCGTCATCGGCAACGCCCCGGAGATCGGCAAGACGATCTTCTCGCAGGGCTACTCGCTCGCCGCCGTGATCGCCAACGAGTTCGGCGAGGCGGCCTCCGACAAGGTCCACCGGGCCGCGCTCATCGCCGCCGGCCTCGTCCTCTTCCTCCTGACCCTGGCGATCAACGCCCTGGCCCGCTACTTCGTCAACCGCGCCTCGCGCGGCCAGCGAGCGGCGAGCAAGCCGGCGGCGGGAATGGCGGGCTGAACCCATGAGCAGCGTCTCCCTGCAACCGGTCAGCGGCCGGCGCAAGCGCGCCGACCGCGGCGCCCGCGCGATCGTCGCGCTGTTCACCGGGATCGCCCTGATCCCGCTGTTCTTCATCCTCTACTACCTGCTGAAGGAAGGCCTCGGCGCCTGGAGCTGGGACTTCTTCACGACCGATCCGACCGGCTCGTTCCTCGGCGATCCGGGCGGCATCAAGAGCGCCATCCTGGGCACCATCGAGATGGTCGCGATCGCCACCGCGGTCGCGGTCCCGATCGGCGTCGGCGTCGCGATCTGGCTCGTCGAGTACGGCCGCCAGTCGTGGCTGGCCACCGGCGTGCGCTACTTCATCGACGTGATGACCGGCGTCCCGTCGATCGTCTTCGGCCTGTTCGTCTACATCACCCTCGTCGTGACGAACTTCGGCGGGGCGTCGTTCGCGGGCTACAAGGGCGCGATCGCGCTGGCGCTGCTGATGCTCCCGGTCGTCACGCGCTCGGCCGAGGTCGTCCTGCTGCTGGTCCCGAACACGCTGCGCGAGGCCGCGTACGCGCTCGGCGCTCCCCGCTGGAAGGTGATCTTCAAGATCGTCCTCCCGACGGCGCTGCCCGGCATGGTCACCGGCATCCTGCTCGCGATCGCCCGTGCCGCGGGTGAGACCGCGCCGCTGCTGTTCACGGCGACGATCGTCAACGCGACGACGTTCAACCTCGGCGACCGCATGAACTCGCTGCCCGCCCTCATCTTCCAGGACGTGGGGCAGGCCCAGGACCGCCTCGTGCAGATCGCCTGGGGTGCCGCGCTGACGCTCGTTGCGATGATCCTGATCCTCACCATCCTCGCTCGCCTCGTGCAGAGAAGGAGCCGACTGTCTTGACCCCCGACCCCACACCACTCACCGTGACGGACGAGCCGCATACCGAACCAGTCGTCTCGCCGTCGCTGGCATCCGCCGCGACGCACACCGCGACCACGGAACCGGTGCAGCGGGAGGCGCGGACGATCACGCTCGAGAAGCTGAACGCCTGGTACGGCGACCAGCACTCGATCAAGGACCTGTCGCTGACGTTCGCGCCCAACCAGGCGACCGCGCTGATCGGCCCGTCGGGATCGGGTAAGTCGACCGTCGTGCGCTGCATCAACCGCATGCACGAGGAGATCCCCGGCGCCCGGGCCTCGGGCGCCGTCAAGCTCGACGACTTCGACGTCTACGACCCCAAGGTGGACGTCGTCGCCGTCCGCCGGGCGATCGGGATGGTCTTCCAGAAGCCCAACCCGTTCCCGACGATGTCGATCTTCGACAACGTCGCCTCCGGGCTGCGCCTCACGGCGCGCAAGGTCGACCCCGGCCACGTCGAGAGCGCGCTGCGCGACGCCGGGCTGTGGGAGGAGGTCAAGGACCGCCTGCGCAAGCCGGGCATCGGCCTCTCCGGCGGACAGCAGCAGCGCCTATGCATCGCCCGGGCGCTCGCCGTCGAGCCCGACGTCCTGCTCATGGACGAGCCGGCGTCGGCCCTGGACCCGATCTCCACGCTGAAGATCGAGGAGCTCGTGCAGGAGCTGAAGTCCCGCGTGACGATCGTCATCGTCACCCACAACATGCAGCAGGCCGCACGGGTCGCCGACCAGACCGCGTTCATGCTCGACGGGCAGCTGGTCGAGATCGGACCGACCTCGCGGATCTTCACCAACCCGACCGACTCCCGCACAGAGGAGTACGTCACCGGGAAGTTCGGGTAGGGCATGGCCAGCATGGGCGACACCCGCAGGCACTTCCAGACCGAGCTGGCCGAGCTCGAGAAGTCGGCACTGGGCGGGATCGACCTCGTGATCGGGCAGCTGGACCGCGCGCTGGAGTCCGTCATGCACCAGGACGTCGAGCTCGCGTCGTTCGTGATCGCCGACGACGACCGCCTCGACGGCCGCTACCTCGAGGTCAACCAGGGGATCCTGTCGCTGCTGGCCCTGCAGGCGCCCGTGGCGGGCGACCTGCGCGTGCTCGCCGCCCTGCTGCACGTGATCAAGCACGTGGAGCGGATGGGCGACCAGTGCGTGAACATCGCCAAGCTCGTGCCGCTGGCCGGCCACGAGCCGCCGGTGCGCGCGGAGGTCCTGGAGAAGATCCGCCAGATGGGCCAGTTCGCCCGCTCCGAGTCGCTGCAGTGCAAGGCCGCGTTCGCGACCCGCGACGTGGAGCTGGCCCGCGACCTGGTGCGCCAGGACCGCGACATCAACCGCCTCAACCGCGAGATCTTCCAGCTCGCGCTGAGCATCGGCGACGACGCCGACACGCGCGAGTGGGCCATGCACATGGTGCTCGTCGCGCGGGCGCTGGAGCGGGTGGGGGACAACGCCGTGGACATCGGCGAGCAGACGGCCTTCGTGGTCACCGGGCTGTTCCGGGAGTTCTCGGACTCCTCGCACCCGACGACTCTGTGACCGTCGTCACGGACCGGCGGTTCCCTGTGAACATCCGGTGACGAAGGCCCCGCGGGATGGTGTGGCCGACGGCACGGGGGACTATGCTCCTGGCATGGTCGAAGGCACCCCCGCCGTGAACGCGGCGACGGCACACGAGGGTCCGGCCGGCGCACCGTTGCGCCTGGCGATCCTCGATCGCGACACCGGTTTCCTGCAGGTCCTGGGCAAGCGGCTCGACCGTCTCGGGTGGGAGCACCGCGTGCTCGCCAGCCCGCTCTCGTCCGAAGCGCTCGTGGCCATGCGCCTGAGCGCGCTCGTCGTCGACCTGGCGATCCTCGGACCGACCGCCTGGGAGTGGCTCGAGCGCACCTGCGCCGCCCTGCCCGGCCTCGGCGTCGTCGTGGTCACCGGTCAGTCCACCGTCGCCCAGCGCGTGCGCGGCCTGCGGATGGGCGCCGACGACTGGATCAACAAGCCGTGCCATCCGGAAGAGGTCATCGCCCGGGTCGAGTCCGTCGTGCGCCGCCGCCGTCGCGCCGAGGCGCGCGTGGACGTCGCCCCGGTCGTCGCCGGTGAGATCGAGATCCGCGCCGACCAGTTCCAGGCGTTCGCGTCCGACCGGTCGATCGACCTCACCCGCCGCGAGTTCGAGCTCATCGAGCTGCTGGCGAGCGCGCGTGGGCGCGTCCTCGAGCGCGAGGAGATCTACCAGCGCGTCTGGGGCTACGCGATGGCTCGCGGCGACCGGTCGGTCGACGTCTTCGTCCGCAAGCTCCGCCAGAAGCTCGAGAGGTCCTCGCCCGAGTGGCGCTACATCCACACCCACTTCGGCATCGGCTACCGCTTCGCGCCCGAGCCGGCCGAGGACGCGACCTTCGTCACGGACGCCGCCGAGGCGGTCACGCGCGAGGCCGCGACGCTGGGCGCCCTGGAGCACGGGCTCGCCGCCTCGCACGAGGCGGAGCGGTCCATCGGTTGAGCCGGTCGAGTCGGTGGCCCGCGCGTCGCGCGGGTCATGGGCGGTCGGGGCATTAGAGTTGATGGCGTGAAGCACGTCCGCAACTTCGGCATCGTCGCGCTGCTCGCGCTGGGCGTCTACGCGCTGCCCGGCGGCGGGACCGCGGCCAACCTCTTCGGTGCGGTGCTCTTCGTGATCATCACGGCGGGGATCGCCCTGCTCGCGTCGCGCTGGTACCGCGAGCACCGCATGGACGTCTACTCGCTCGGCGACACCTGGCGGCTGATCGCGTACGTCGCCCTGGGCGCGATCGTCCTGACCCTGGCGGGCTCCCCGCGGCTCTTCGACAGCGGCCCGGGCACCGTGCTCTGGATCGTGCTGCTCGGCGCGTCGGGCTACGGCCTGTACCGGGTCTGGCGGCACTCCAAGGAGTACTAGGGGCGGAGGTTTCTCGCCGTCCTCCGGCGGGCTGCCCCGGGCGTGTCGAAGTCGTCGCGATCTCGTCGCCGTTTCGGCACAGACTGGTGCTGCGCTGTGACATGAGTCGCGGGAGGGTGTCGACATGCCGCCACCGACCCCGAACCGAGAGCGCTGGACGCGGACCCGGACGAGGCGCGGCCGGCGCGCGGATGCCCGAGCGAGCGCGTCTGGCCAGGCGGCCGTCGAGCTCGTCGCGCTCCTGCCCCTGATCGTCCTGCTCGGGCTGCTGGCCTGGCAGGCGGTCGTCGCCGGGCAGGCCGTCTGGCTGTCGGGATCGGCCGCGCGCGCCGCCGCGCGAGCGTCCGCGCTGGGCCGCGATCCGGCGCAGGCCGCGCGCGCGGTGCTGCCGGACGCGTTGGCTCGCGGCGTCGCGGTGCGGGTGGTCGGCGACGGCGCGGTGAGCCTGCGGCTGGTGGTGCCGAGCGTGGTGGCGGACCTGCATCTGGCGTCGATCCGCACGCGCGCGCGGTTCGCCCCGCAGGGTGCGTCGTGAGGGCCGTGGGGGCGGGGAACGCCGCAGTGGGGCGACGTCGCCCATGCGGATGCGTGCGCGGCTGCGCAGGACAGGCGACGACCGAGCTGGTGGGGATGCTGCCCATCGTGGTCGCCGTCGTGATCGGCGTGGCCCAGCTGCTGGCGACGGGCCTGGCCCGCGAGCTCGCCGACCACGCGGCAGAAGCGGGCGCCGTGGCCATCCTCCAAGGCGCAGACCCGGCCCGTGCCGCACGCGCGGCCCTCCCGGGTTGGGCGCACTCCGGGGTCGCCGTCACGGTCCACGCCGACCGCGTCAGGGTGACCGTCGACCCACCCGGACCGGCGCGGTGGACGGCGACGGCGGTCGCGACGCCCGCGCGGCAGCATGCGCTCGCGCGGTGGAGCGGCGCGGGCATGACCATGCGGGCGACGGTCCAGCGACAGCCTGCGCGCCTCGGGTCTGCCGCGGCGCGGTCGACCGGATGAGTCGCCGGGCGCAGCAGGTCGCGCAGGCGGTCTCCGGATGGTTCGTGCATCCGGCCGATGGCGGGCCGAGCACCCATCAGCCGACAGCGACCGACCGTCCCGAAGGGCGTGGGCAACGGTCATCGAGGGCCCGCGGTGCCGCGCGCGCACCGCTGCCCTCGACCGTCGCGCTCCTGGCGACCGGGCGCGGCGCACGCGGGCACGGAGCTGCCGTCGCGCTCGCCGCCGCCCGTCGTGGGGTGGCGACGGTGGCGTTCTGGGGCGGCGACGCGGTCGAGCAGGCAGCGGGCGCGCCGGCGGTTCCGGCTGCCCGCCGACTCGCGAGGTCGCTGGTGGCCCGGGACGTGAGCGCTCGAGCCTGCGGGCGGCTCGTCGTGGTGGCGCTCCCGGCCGACGCGGCCGCCGCCGTCGCGGCCTGGCGTCGAGCAGAGGCCGCAAGCGCCGACGTGCCGTGCATGCTCGGGCTCCTCGCCGCACGGGGTCCCGAGTGGGACGTCGTCCTCGCCGAGCGCGACCTCGTGCTCGTCCACGGCGCGGATGCCGATCTGGTCGAGCTGGCGGTCGACCGTCTGGCCGAGACCGCGGCGACCGCCGCGCGGCTGGACCCGGCGCCATCGCTGACGACGCGCGTGCTGGCGATGGCCGGCATCGCGCTGCCCGGGACGCTCTCGAGCCTGCGCGCCGCGCTGGCGCAGCAGTGATGCTGACCACGATCGACGCGCGAGCGACGCCGCCCGCCGCGCAGGTCGCTCATCGCAGCCGCTCCGGCGAGCGGGGACAGGCGGCCGTGCTGCTCGTCGCCATCCTCTGCGCGGTCCTGTTCGCCGCGGTGGTGTTGGGGCTGCTGGCGTCGGGGGTCGGGGCGCACGGGCGCGAGCAGCGGGCGGCCGATCTCGGAGCGCTGGCGGCGGCCCGGACGATGCACGAGCTCCTGCCGCGGCTGTTCGAGCCCGCGCTGATCGACGGCATGCCCAACCCGCGCCACCTCGACCGGGCGGCGTACCTGGCCGCGGCAGCCCGCGACGGCGAGGCGGTCGCACGGGCGAACGGAGCCCACGCCGCGATGGTGTCGTTCCCCGGCGCCGACCCGATCGCGCCGACGCTCGTGCGCGTCGAGGTCGGCGAGCCGATGGCGCTCACCGTGGCCGGTGCGCGGGCACGGGTCGACGTCCGCGCCAGTGCCGACGCCGAGGTCGTGCCCTCCGCGGGACTCACCGGCGCCCAGATGGCGTGGGGCGACGAGTACGCCGGGCCGATGGCGACCCGGCAGGGACAGCGGATGCGACCGGACGTCGCCCGGGCGTTCGATCGACTGGTGGCGGCGGCCGCCGAGGACGGCGTCCAGCTCGTGATCTCCTCGGCCTATCGCTCCAACGCCGAGCAGGCCCGGCTGTGGGCGCTGCATCCGGACCCGAAGTGGGTCGCCCCTCCCGGTGAGTCCCTCCATCGGCTCGCCACCGAGCTCGACCTCGGCCCACCGTCCGCCTACGCCTGGCTGGCCGCGAACGCCCCGAGATTCGGCTTTCTCATGCGATACGGCTGGGAGCCGTGGCACTTCGGCTACACGCTGAACCCCTCCAGCGCCCCGGCGCTCGCGCGTCGTCGCGATGGTGACGGCTCATCGGCGCTGCCCGCGTTCGTGCCCGAGCAGTACGCCGGCGCGCTCTCGCGCGCGGCTCAGCGCTGGAACGTCTCGGCGACGCTGCTGGCCGCGCAGCTCCAGCAGGAGTCGGGCTTCAACCCGTTCGCGGTCTCGCCGGCCGGCGCGCGCGGCATCGCGCAGTTCATGCCCGGGACCGCCGCGGCATACGGGTTGACCGACCCGACGGATCCCGACGCCGCGATCGACGCTCAGGCGCATCTGATGCGGGACCTGCTGCGCCAGTTCGGCTCGGTCCCGCTCGCGCTGGCCGCCTACAACGCGGGACCGCGAGAGGTCCTGCGGTGTGGGTGCGTGCCCGCGATCCCGGAGACGACCGCGTACGTCGCCGCGATCCTCGGTCTGTTGGGCGGCGCCGGTGACGCGACCGGTCTGGTGGGACTCACGATCCGGCTCGTGCGATGAGCCGCCGCGGCGCAGGCGCGTGCGGGGGCGCGATCGTGGGATGAGACGATCGCGCCCGCACATTGCACGGAAGGCCGCCGCCGGGGAGGAGGAGCGGGATGGAGCGGCGGCCTGTCCAGGTAGTCGGCCACGCCGCGCGCAACTTGAGCGCCGCGACCGCCGCGCCGGTCCGCCCCAGCCAGGTAGAGTCCGCGCATGGCGCAAGCTCCCGTGCTCGCCTCGGCCGTCGAGACCTCCGCGGTCGTGGTCGTGGCCATCGCCGCTCTGGTCCTGCCGGTCTACCAGCTCAGCCGCGACGGGTTCCTGCCGCGCCTGCGCCGCCGGCGCCCGTAGCTCCCGCGGCGCCCCGCCGCTATCCCGCCTCGCCCACATGCCCGGTACGCGGCGACCGACATGGGCGCCAAACTCCTCCATCCGTCCACTCGCGCATCGGGTCCTCACGTGCGGGCAACCCGGCGTCGAAGCGATCCGTGCCATGGAGGCAATCACTTGCGCAACGGAACGCGCGCGGTGGCGCGAAGCCGTCGACCCCCAGGTCGAAGGCCGCCTGACCACCGCGATCGACGAGCTGGCCCAGCTGCCGGTGCTGGACGCCACGGTCCTCCGCGTCCTCGACGCGCTCGACGACGCCGATTCCACGACCGCCGATCTCGTGCGCGTGCTCGAGGCCGACCCGACGTTCGCCGCCAACCTGCTGCGCTACGCCAACTCGGCCGCGCGCTCCCATCCGATCCGGGCCCGCACGATCCGCCAGGCGGTGATGCTCGTCGGCCGTCGCGCGCTGCGCCAGCTCGCCCTGGAGACCGCGACCTACCGCTTCATCGAGGTCGCGCCGGGCAACAACGCGTCACGCGGCGAGCTGCACCTGCACGCGCTCGGCGTCGCCGGTGCCGCGCAGGCCGCCGCCGCCCGGCTCGGGGCGCCGACCGAGGTCCCGCACCTCGCCGCGCTGCTGCACGATATCGGCAAGCTCGTCCTCCCGCTGGCCTTCGGCGAGGAGGCGTGCGAGGCGATCGCCAAGCGCCACCCCGACGGGCCCGAGCGGCCGCTGGCCGAACGCGAGCGCCTCGGGGTCGACCACGCGACGGCGGGCGCGCTGCTGGCCGAGCGCTGGAACCTCCCCGAAGGCGTGCCCGAGGCGATCGCGCTGCACCACGGCGGGCCGAGCGGGCTGAGCTCGCCGACGTCGCACGTCGCGGCCGTCCAGCTGGCCAACGAGCTCCATCGCCTGCTGCACGGCGGCGACCCCGACCACGCGCTGATCGACGTCGGCCTCGAGCGCTGCGGCGTCGACGCGACGATCCTCGACCACGTCGCGCCGCACGCGCTGCCGCACGATGCACAGCCGCCAGCGGAGGGCGAGCTGATGCGCGCCGTCGTCGATCGCGAGCACCTCTCCCAGACCGACGACCTGACCGGTGCGGCCAACCGCCGCTACTGGCTGCAGTCGGCGCGCGGCGCGCTCGGCGCGGACTCGCGCGGAGCCGTCGTCCTGTGCGCGGTCGGCAACCTCGCCGCCGTCGACACGATCCACGGGCAGCGGGTCGCCGACACCGTCCTCTGCGAGGTCACCCGCGTGCTCGGCCACCACGGTCGCGTCGGCCGCATCAGCGCCGAGCGCTTCGCGGTCTGGATCGACGAGGCCGAGGTCGCCGTCGACGAGGTCGTGATCGCGATCAACGACGAGCTCGCGGAGTCGCTGGGCACCGACGACCTCGCCTCCGACATCCGCGTCGCCCTGGGCGCCGCGACGGCCGGCACCGACGCGGTCGCGCTGGACGAGCTCATCGACATCGCCCGCGGCCGGGTGGTCATCGAGTCGCTGACCCGGCGCGGTCCAGCCGCCGGCTCGACGCCGCGTCCTGCGCCGGGCGGGATCCTCGCGTCGGTGGCCGGCACCGGCAGCGACGTGGTCATGACCGCGCCGCACCCCCGCCTCGTGCGCGGAGCAGCGGAAGCGGCCTGACGGCGGCCGGCGCCCGCTACGCCCGGACCCGCGCCAGCAGCCCGCGCTCGTCCACGAGCCCGGCGTCCAGCGTCTTGTAGCCGACGGAGTCGAAGACGACGGTCAGGAGGTCGCCCTCGATCCGCCCGACGGTGCCCTCGCCCCAGTCGGGGTGCTCGACGCGCTCGCCGACGCGAAAGGCCGAGGCCTCATCGCTGATGGACTCGACCGCGCCCACCCCCGCGTCGCACAGGTCGCAGGTGCCGCACGGCGGCTCGAATGCCTCGCCGAAGTACCCGAGGATGAACGCCCGGCGGCAGCCGCGTCGCTCCTCGGCGTACGCGCGCATCATCTCCACGCGCGAGCGGTCGAAGGCATGGCGGTCCTCCTCGGCGCGCGCGGCCTGCTCGACCGCTTCCTCCAGCGCGTCCTCGCCGCCCACGGCGAGCACGCGCCCGTCCTCCTCGACCGCCACGAACCCCGCGCCCTGCAGCCGGTGGATCGCGGTGGAGAGCTTCGTCTTGGACATCGCGAGGTCGTCGAGCATCACCGCGGGATCGACGGGCTCGCCGACGAGCGTCAGCGCCCGCGCCACCCGCTCCATCGCCGACCGGTCGACCGACCCGGCGGCGAAGAAGCGCCGCAGGCCGAGGTCCTCGGCCCGGTAGAACAGGACCGCCCGCGCGGGCGATCCGTCGCGCCCCGAGCGCCCGATCTCCTGGTAGTAGGCGTCGACCGAGGCGCTCGCGTCGTGGTGGAAGACCCAGCGCACGTTGGCCTTGTCGACGCCCATTCCGAAGGCGATCGTGGCCACGACGACGTCGACCCCCTCGTCGTGCATGAACGCGTGCTGGACCTCGTCGCGCACGCGGGCGGGCAGTCCGCCGTGGTAGGCGGCGGCGCGGACCCCCAGCGCCACCAGCTCCTCCGCCACCTGCTCGGCGCCCTTCTTCGTCGCCACGTAGACGATGCCCGGCGGCTGCGCGGCGACGACCGCGTCCAGCAGCGCGCGGTGCTTGTCCTCGTCCTCGCGGTAGTGCTCGACGCCGAGCCAGATGTTCGGGCGGTCGAAGCCGCGGATGATCAGCTCCGGGTCGCGCAACCCGAGGATGCGCACGACGTCGTCGCGCACCGGGGGCGAGGCGGTCGCGGTCAGCGCCAGCACCGTCGGGCGCCCGAGCCGCTCGATCACGTCGCCCAGCTCGAGGTAGTCGGGCCGGAAGTCGTGGCCCCACTCGCTCACGCAGTGGGCCTCGTCCACCACGAAGAGCGAGACGTTCGCCAGCCGCAGCCGCTGCACGACCTCCTCGCGGGCGAGCTGCTCGGGAGCGAGCAGGATGTACTCGAGGTCGCCGTCCAGCGCCTCGGCCAAGACCTCCTCGCGCTCGCGCCGTGACAGCGTGGAGTTCAGCAGCGCGGCGTCGACCTCGCCGTCGACCTGGTCGCGCTGCAGGGCGATCAGCGGCGAGACGACGACGGTCGCGCCGTCGATCAGCTGCCCGGCGATCTGGTAGATCGCCGTCTTGCCCGATCCGGTGGACATGATCGCCACCGTGTCGCGCCCCGCGAGCAACGATTCCACCGCCTCGCGCTGACCGGGTCGCAGCGCGGAGAAGCCGAGGCGCTCACGCGCCACCTGTTCGATCCGCTCATCCATGCACGCACCGTATCCTCGCTGCCGATGGCGAAAACCCGCGAGGTCACTCCGGTCTAGGTCTGGCCAGCGGGGGTAGCGGCGGTCCATGCATCCCGCCACCCATCGCGCGCTGCGCGAGCTCGCCGTGGCCGGCCACCTGCTGGCCCATCGCTGGGACCGTCTCGCCGACCGCCTCGAACCCGACGACCCGGCCGCCGCGGCCCCGTTGCGCTCCGGGGCCGAGAGCGCAACGGCCCTGACCGAGGCGATCGCCGACCTGGCCGCGACGCGCGACGTCCCGCTGCGGGGCGCGGCGAGCGGCCTGGGCACGACGGTGGGCACCGCCATCGCCGTCATCGGCGAACCGTTCCTGGAGCGCAACCAGGCGCTGCGCGCGGCGGTGCTCGACGCCCACCACACCACCGTCCTGCTCCACTACGTCGAGCACCTGGCCCGCGCCGAGCACGACGACGAGCTGGCCACCGCGGCCGCCGCCTGGGCCCACCGGCTCGTCGTCTCCGAGGGGGAGCTGCGAGAGCGGGCCATCGCGCTGGGCGACACGCCCGATGCGGCCGTGCTGCCCGTCGATCGCTCACCGGTCGGCCAGGTGGCGCATCAGGTCTCGGTCGCGGCCGGCGGGCTGGGGGAGTGGGTGGACCGCCGCCTGGAGCGCTGAGACCCCGCCTCTAGCCTGAGAGGGGTGGCCGGGCATCAATCTCCACGCGTACAGGAGCAGCGCAAGCACCTCCCCGACGGGCCGGGGGTCTACCTGTTCCACGACGACAAGGGCAAGGTCATCTACGTCGGGAAGGCCAAGTCGATCAAGAAGCGCGTCGGCTCGCACTTCTCCAACCCGGTGACCCGCGGCGCGGTCGAGATGACCGACTCGATCGACACGGTCGAGTACCTGCTCGTCGCGAGCGAGTCCGAGGCGCTGCTGGTCGAGCAGAACTTCATCAAGCAGTACCAGCCGCGCTTCAACATCCGGCTGCGCGACGACAAGTCCTATCCGTTCATCGCGATCTCGATGGACGAGGAGTACCCGCGGGTGTACTTCACCCGTGAGCGCCACCGCCGCAGCCGCATGTACTTCGGCCCGTACTCCAACGCCAAGCGCGTGCGCGGGACGCTCGACCTGCTCGGGAAGGTCTTCCAGTTCCGCTCCTGCCAGGGCCCGGAGCCGGGCCGGCGGACGGGCTCGCCGTGCCTGGACTACTACATCAAGCGCTGCGGGGCGCCCTGCGTGGAGTACATCTCGCGCGACGGCTACATGGACTCGATCAACGGCGTGATCGCCTTTCTGTCGGGCCGCTACCGCGAGATCGAGCGCGATCTCGAGGAGAAGATGCACGAGGCGGCGCGCAACCAGGAGTACGAGCAGGCCGCGCTGGAGCGCAACCGGCTCAACGCGGTGAAGTCGCTGCTCGAGCGCCAGCGGGTGGCCAACGAGTCGATCGGCAACGTCGACGCGGTCGCCGTCGCCCTGCACGGCACGGACGCCAACGCCCAGGTCTTCCAGGTCCGCGACGGCGTCCTCTCCGACCGCCAGTCGTTCTACCTCGCGAACGAGGGCGAGCGCGAGCTGGACGAGGTCGTCGAGGAGTTCGTCCTGCAGTACTACGCGGAGGCGATGTCGATCCCGCCGCAGATCCTCGTCCAGACGCCGATCGACCCATCGCTCGGCGACGCGCTGGGCGAGCGCCGCGGCACCCGCGTGGAGATCCGCGTCCCCGAGCGCGGCGACAAGCGCCGCATCCTCGACCTCGCCGAGCGCAACGCGAAGCTGGCGCTGGACCAGGAGAAGCTGAAGACCGAGCGCGGGCGCCAGCAGCGCGTCGACGCGCTCGACGGCCTGCAGGCCGCGCTGGACCTGGACGCACTCCCGCTGCGGATCGAGTGCTACGACATCTCCAACCTCATGGGCACCCACCAGGTCGCGTCGATGGTCGTCTTCGAGGGCGGCGCGCCGAAGAAGAGCGACTACCGCCGCTTCCGCATCCGCGGCAACGAGGAGGGCGTCCCCGACGACTTCGCGGCGATGGCCGAGGTCCTCGGCCGCCGGATCGCGCAGTGGGAGCGCCAGGCGGACCTCTCGCCGCACGACCCCGAGCACGACGCCTCGTTCGCCACGCTGCCCAACCTGATCGTCATCGACGGCGGACCGGGCCAGCTGTCGGCCGGCGTCGGGCAGCTGCAGGGCTTCATCGACCGCGGCGTGACCGTCATCTCGCTGGCCAAGCGGATCGAGGAGATCTTCCGGCCGGGCGTGCGCGATCCGCTCGTGCTGTCCCACGACACGCCGGAGCTGCAGCTGCTGCAGCGGGTGCGCGACGAGGCCCACCGCTTCGCCATCACCCACCACCGCGGCCGCCGCGACAAGGCGATGACGACCTCGGTCCTCGACGACCTCCCGGGCGTCGGCCCGACCCGCAAGCGCGCGATCCTCAAGCACTTCGGCTCGCCCGAGGCGTTCCTGGCGGCGTCGCGCGAGGAGCTGGAGTCGGTGCCCGGGCTGCCGGGCAAGCTGGCCCGTGAGCTGTGGACCTCGCTGCACAAGACCGGTATCTGACGGGGGCGTAGGGGACAATGGACGACATGGCGACCACCCGAGACGACGAGGCAGCGGCCCGGTCGCGCCCGTTCGCCGGGTCCCGGCTGCAGGATCTCGTCGTGATCACCGGCTTCTCGGGCGCCGGCAAGTCGACGGCGATGGCGGTCTTCGAGGACGCGGGCTACTTCTGCGTCGACAACCTCCCGCCCGAGATGATCCGCGGCCTCGTCGAGCTGTTCGTCCACGAGGGCTCCAAGGTCGAGCACGCCGCCGTCGTCTCCGACGTCCGCGGCGGCGCCTACTTCGAGACGCTCTCGGCCGTCCTGGACGACCTCGCCGCGCTCGGCCTCTACCACCGCGTCCTGTTCCTCGACGCCGACGAGACGACGCTCGTCACGCGCTACAAGGAGACCCGCCGCCGCCACCCGCTGTCGCCCGAGGGCACGGTGACCGCCGGGATCGCCGAGGAGCGCGCGGTCCTGAACCTCGTACGCTCGCGCGCGGACGTGGTCATGGACACGACGGGCCTGGGCGCCGCGTCGCTGCGCCGTCGCATCGCCGAGGAGTTCCTGCCGCGCCAGGCGGCCACCCGTCTGGCGGTGACCTTCACGTCGTTCGGGTTCAAGTACGGCCCGGCCCGCGACGCCGACCTCGTCTTCGACGTCCGCTTCCTGCCCAACCCGCACTACGTCTCCGAGCTCAAGCCCCTCACGGGGCGTGACGAGCGCGTGGTGGCCTACGTCGGGCGGGGCGGTTCGCTCGACGCGTTCTACGGGTACCTCGAGCCGCTGCTGGACTTCCTGCTGCCCCAGTACGTGGCCGAGGGCAAGGCGCACCTGATGGTGGCGATCGGCTGCACCGGCGGCCGTCATCGCTCGGTCGCGATCGCCGAGCACCTCGGCGCGCGGTATCAGGACCGCGAGGACGTGCGCGTGGACGTCGCCCATCGCGACATCACCAAGGCCGACAAGCGGTCCTGACGCACCCGTGATCGACCATCTCGGCTTCGAGGTCACCGACCTCGGACGCTCCGCGCGCTTCTACGACGCCCTGTTCTTCGCCCTCGGCGTGCGCCGCATGCACGAGTCGGCGACGGCGATCGCCTACGGCGTCATGGAGCCGACGTTCTGGATCGTCACCCGCGGCCGCACGCCGGACCCCGGCTATGGCCACGTCGCGTTCAGCGCGGCGGGCAAGGCGGCGGTCGACGCCGCGTACGCGGCCGGGATCTCCCGCGGGGGGCGCAGCGACGGGCCGCCCGGCCCGCGCCCGCAGTACGGCCCGCGAACTTATGCAGCCTACCTGCGTGATCCCGACGGGCTACGCGTCGAGATCGTGTCGTCATGAGACCTCGGCGCGGAATCTGAGATACGGTCAGGCACCCGTACCTGCCGCCGACTTCCCTCAGGAGAACACCAGCACAATGCCCGTACGCGTCGGGATCAACGGCTTCGGCCGCATCGGCCGCAACGTCTTCCGTGCCGCCCAGGCCGCGAACGCCGACATCGAGTGGGTCGCCGTCAACGACCTCACCGACTCCGAGACGCTCGCCCACCTGCTCAAGTACGACTCGATCCTCGGGCCCTACCCGGGAACGGTCGAGGTCGAGGGCGACGCGATCGTGGTCGACGGCAAGCCGCTGAAGGTGCTCGCCGAGCGCAACCCGGCGGACCTCCCGTGGGGTGACCTCGGCGTCGACGTCGTCATCGAGTCGACCGGCTTCTTCACCAAGCGGGGCGACGCGGCCAAGCACCTGGAGGGCGGCGCCAAGAAGGTCGTCATCTCCGCGCCGGCCAGCGACGAGGACATCACCGTCGTCCTCGGCGTGAACTTCGACAAGTACGACAAGGAGACGCACCACGTCATCTCCAACGCGTCGTGCACGACGAACTGCCTCGCGCCGTTCGCCAAGGTCGTCAACGACGCGATCGGCATCAAGCACGGCCTGATGACGACGATCCACGCGTACACGCAGGACCAGAACCTCCAGGACGCGCCGCACAAGGACCTGCGCCGCGCCCGCGCCGCCGCGGTCAACCTGATCCCGACGTCGACCGGTGCCGCGAAGGCCGTCGGCCTCGTCCTCCCCGAGCTCAACGGCAAGCTGAACGGCTTCGCCGTCCGCGCCCCCGTCCCGACCGGCTCGCTGGTCGACCTCACGTTCGAGGCCGCCAGGGAGACCACGAAGGAGGAGGTCAACGGTGCGCTGAAGGCCGCCGCCGACACCGGCGCGCTGACCGGGATCCTGAAGTACACCGAGGATCCGATCGTCTCCAGCGACATCGTCGCCAACCCGTACTCGTCGATCGTCGACGGGCTGCTGACCACGGTCATCGACGGCACGATGGTCAAGGTCGTCTCCTGGTACGACAACGAGTGGGGCTACAGCAACCGCGTCGTCGATCTCGTGCAGAAGGTGCTGTGAAGACGCTCGACGACCTCGCGGTCGAGGGCAAGCGCGTCCTGGTGCGGGTCGACTTCAACGTCCCGCTCCAGGGCTCGGCAATCGCAGACGACACCCGCATCCGCGGGGCGCTGCCGACACTGCGGGAGCTCCGCGAGAAGGGCGCGGCGCAGCTCGTGCTCGTGTCGCATCTCGGCCGCCCCAAGGGCGAGCCCGACCCGACGTACACGCTCGCGCCGGTCGCGCAGCGGCTCGCCGAGCTGCTCGGCACCGAGGTCGCCTTCGGCGATGACGCAGACGGCGAGATCGTCCTGCTGGAGAACATCCGCTTCGAGCCGGGCGAGACGAAGAACGACCCCGAGCTGGCGCGGCGGCTCGCCGCGCGCGCGGACGTCTACGTCAACGACGCCTTCGGGGCCGCCCACCGCGCGCACGCATCGACCGAGGGCGTCGCGCGGCTGCTGCCGCACGCCGCCGGCCGGCTCCTGCAGCGCGAGGTCGAGACGATGGAGGGGATCCTCGCCGATCCCGCGCGGCCGTTCGTGGCCGTCGTCGGCGGCGCCAAGGTGACCGACAAGATCGGCGTCCTGAAGCGCTTCCTCGAGGTCGCCGACCAGGTCCTCATCGGCGGCGCGATGGCCTTTCCCTTCCTCAAGGCCCAGGGCCACGAGGTCGGCGGCTCGCTGTGCGCCGACGACGACGTCGAGGCGGCGCGCGCGCTGCTGCCCGACGACAAGCTGCTGCTGCCCGTGGACCTCGTCCTCGGGCGCGCCTTCGACGCCGACACCGAGACGCAGGCGCTGGACGGCCTCGACGTCCCGGACGGCTGGATGGGACTCGACGTGGGCCCGCGGACCGCGGCGCTCTACGGCGAGCAGATCGCCGCCGCGGGCACGGTCTGCTGGAACGGCCCGATGGGCGCGTTCGAGTTGGCGCCGTTCGCGGCCGGGACGAAGGCGGTCGCCGAGGCGGTCGCCCGGACCGACGCGACCACGGTCGTGGGCGGAGGCGACTCGGTCGCCGCCGTGGTGCAGTTCGGTCTGTCGGACCAGGTGGACCATGTCTCGACCGGCGGCGGCGCGTCGCTGGAGCTGATCGAGGGCAAGTCCCTCCCTGGTGTGGAGGCGCTCTCATGAGCAGCAGTCGGACCCCGGTCATCGCCGGCAACTGGAAGATGCACAAGACGATCGCCCAGGCCGAGGAGTACGTCGCCGGCCTGCTGCCACGCGTCGCCGACGTCGAGGGCCTCGAGGTCGTCCTGTGCGTTCCGTACACGGCGCTGCAGGCGGTCGTCGACTCGACGCGCGGATCGCAGCTGGCGATCTACGCCCAGAACATGCACGAGGCCCCGTCGGGCGCCTACACCGGTGAGATCTCCGCGCCGATGCTGACCGAGCTCGACGTCCACGGCACGCTGCTGGGCCATTCCGAGCGGCGCCAGTACTTCGGCGAGACCGACCGGGCGCTGCAGCTGAAGGTGCCCGCCGCGCTGGAGGCCGGCCTCGCTCCGATGCTGTGCGTCGGCGAGACCGAGGAGCAGCGCCTGGCCGGAGACACCGAGCGCACCCTGCGCCATCAGGTGCAGGAGGCGCTGGAGAAGGTGGCCGTGGACCGCTTGACGGAGGTCACGATCGCCTACGAGCCGATCTGGGCGATCGGCACCGGGCAGGTCGCCACGCTCGAGCAGGCCCAGGAGGCGATCGCCTTCGTGCGTGCGCTGGTGGCCGGCTTCGACAAGGACGCCGCCCAGCAGGTGCGGATCCTCTACGGCGGCTCGGTCAAGCCCGAGAACGCCGCGGAGCTGCTGGCGTTGCCCGACATCGACGGCGCGCTCGTCGGCGGGGCATCGCTGGATCCGGCGTCGTTCGCGGCGATCATCGACGCCGCGCGGAGCTGAGCGCGATGGCGCAGAGCGCGAGCGCGACCG
Source organism: Solirubrobacterales bacterium (assembly GCA_025964175.1). Classification (GTDB taxonomy): domain Bacteria; phylum Actinomycetota; class Thermoleophilia; order Solirubrobacterales; family Solirubrobacteraceae; genus Capillimicrobium. Next base: position 14,988 of record JAOPZL010000370.1, on the reverse strand, counting down.
CTGGGCTCCCGGTCCCGGCGGTCTGCCTCGTCGTCCTCGACGGCTGGGCGCTCGCGCCCGAGGGCCCGGGCAACGCGGTCGCGCTCGCCGACACGCCGGTCATGGACGCGCTGTGGGCGCGATACCCACACGCCCAGCTGCGCACCTGCGGCCCCGACGTCGGCCTGCCGCCCGGCCAGATGGGCAACTCCGAGGTCGGTCATCTCAACCTCGGCGCGGGCGCGGTGGTCAAGCAGGACCTGCTGCGCATCGACGAGGCGCTGCTCAGCGACCCGCCGGCCGGCAACGACGTGCTGCGCGACGCGCTGGCGTCCGCGGAGCGCGTCCATCTGATCGGCCTCGTCTCCGACGGCGGCGTGCACTCCTCGCTGGAGCACCTGCAGGCGCTCGTCGCCCTGGGCCGGGAGGTCGGCGTCCCCGACCTCGTCATCCACGCGTTCACCGACGGCCGCGACACCTCGCCCTCGGGCGGCGTCGCCTTCCTGGAGCGGGTCGAGGGCTTCGACGGCGCCCGGGTCGGCACCGTCATCGGCCGCTACTACGCGATGGACCGCGACCGGCGCGAGGAGCGCACCGAGCGCGCTCGCGCGCTGTTGGTCGACGGCACCGCCGCCCACCACGTGGAGCACGCGTCCGACGCGGCCCGCGAGGCGTACGAGCGCGGCGAGACCGACGAGTTCATCGACGCCACGACGGTCGGCGCCGAGGCCCGCATCCGTCCGCAGGACACGGTCATCGCCTTCAACTTCCGCCCGGACCGGATGCGCCAGATCACCGAGGCGCTGGCCCACGAGCCGTCGCGCTACGTGACGCTCACCGAGTACGTCGAGGGCTGGCCGTACCCGATCGCCTTCCCGCCGCACCGTCCGTCGACCACGCTGCCGGTGACGATCGCCTCGGCCGGGCTGCGCCAGCTGCACGTCGCCGAGACGGAGAAGTACCCGCACGTGACGTACTTCTTCGGTGGTGGCGAGGAGCAGCCGCAGGAGGGCGAGCGCCGCGAGCTGGTCCCCTCGCCGCGCGACGTCCCGACCTACGACTTCAAGCCGGCGATGAGCGGCCCCGAGGCGGCCGCGGCGTTCGTCTCGGCCTGGGCGCAGGAGGACTTCGGCTTCGGGATCATCAACTTCGCCAACGCGGACATGGTCGGGCACACCGGCGTCGTCCCCGCGGCGGTCGAGGCGGTCCAGACGGCCGATCGCTGCCTGGGGGAGATCGTGGAGGCGGTCCGGGCGCGCGGCGGCGTGTGCGTTATCACCGCCGACCACGGCAACGCCGACTTCATGATCAACGAGGACGGCTCGCCCAACACCGCCCACACGCTCAACCCGGTGCCGTTCGTGGTCACGCTGGACGGGGTGGAGCTGCGCGACGAGGGCATCCTCGCCGACGTGGCGCCCACCGTCCTGCAGCTGCTCGGGCTCGACCAGCCCGAGGCGATGACCGGCCAGACGATGCTCGCCTGAGCAGAAGAAGGGACGACGGCCCCGGCTCCGGACTGGGTCAGGGTCGTATGGGGAGCCGGTGGGCCGTCGTCGGGTGCGTCCTGGGGGAGGATCCGCAGGACGCATCCTGCGGCACCCCGCTCAAGCGCAGGTCAAGATCCCGTGAAGCTTGCGACGGCGGATCTTCAACCGCGATCCAGAGGTCCGTGGCGCCCGCCGGTCGTTGCGCGTACAATAAGTCGAGTCGTGACCGAGTCCATCCTCCCCACGCTCCTCACGCCGCGCGAGCTGCGCGCGTGGCGCGGCATGCTCCGCGTCCATCAGACCCTCGTCAGGGCGCTGGACGCCGAGCTCGAGCGCGAGCACGGCCTCAGCCTCACCTCCTACGAGGTGCTGCTCTTCCTGGGCGACTCCGAGGGCGGACGGCTGCGCATGCACGACCTCGCCACCCAGGTGCTGCTCTCGCGCAGCGGGCTGACCCGGCTGGCCGACCGCCTCGAGCGCGACCGCCTCATCGAGCGCCAGGCCTGTGACTCCGACGCGCGCGGCTCGTTCGCCGTGATCACCGGCGAGGGCCGCGGCAAGCTCGCGGCCGCCCGCGCCACGCACCTGGACGGCGTGCGCCGCCACTTCCTCTCCCACCTCTCGCGCCAGGAGCAGGACATGCTCGGCGACACGTGGGAGCGGATCCTGCCCGGCTCGGCCCAGAGCTCCTAGAGGGAGGGGTCCGAGGTCGCCGCGGCCTCCGCCGCGTCGGCCTCCTCCTCCAACCGCTCCTCCTGGGCGGCGTGGCGACGGCGCAGGACGACGAACGCGCCGATCACGACGACGACCGCGCCGACGAGCCCGACCACGCCCGCCACCTCGATCGCCTTCTCCGCGGCGTGGCCGAGGACGTAGGCGAGCACGCCGACGACCGTCGCCCACACGATGCCGCCGAGCGCGTTGTAGAGCAGGAACGACTTCCACGGCATGTGGGTCGCCCCCGCCAGCCACGCGGCCCAGATGCGCAGGCCGGCGGTGAAGCGGCCGAGGAAGACGGCCTTGGGCCCGTGGCGCTCGAAGAACGGCTCCCCGACGCGCAGGACGCGCTGCCGCGTCGCCAGGAACGGGCCGTTCATCGTCAGCAGCCGGCGACCGCCGTGGCGGCCGATCAGGTAGCCGACGTTGTCGCCGAGGATCGCGGCCGTGGCGGCCAGCACGATCACCCACTCGATCTGCAGCTGGCCCTTGCTGGCGAGGATCGCGCCGGTGATGAGCGCGGTCTCCCCGGGCACGGGGATCCCCATCGACTCGACGGCGATGAGGGCGAACAGGGCGGCATAGCCCACATGGCTGACGTCGACGATGGCGGCGAACACGATCCTAGCTTCTACCATCCTCGCGTGCCCGCCCTGGACATCCTGGCCACCGATCCCGCGTCCCAGGCCCGCGCCGGGATCCTGAACACCGCGCACGGGACGGTCCGCACGCCGGCCTTCGTCCCGCTCGCGACCAAGGGCGTGGTCAAGGCGCTGGAGCCCCGAGACGTCGTCGAGCTCGGCTACGACATGGTGCTCGGCAACACGTTCCACCTCTTCCTCGACCCGGGCCACGAGCGGGTCCGCCACTTCGGCGGGCTGCACAAGTTCATGCGCTGGGACGGCCCGATCATCACCGACTCGGGCGGCTTCCAGGTCTTCTCGATGGGCCACGGCACGGTCGCCGACGAGATCAAGGGGCGCGCCTCCCAGGGCTCCGACCGGGCCGGCGCCATCCTCTCGATCGACGAGTCCGGCGTGCGCTTCCGCTCCTACATCGACGGCAGCGAGAAGTTCCTCGCCCCCGAGACGTCGATGGAGATCCAGGCCGCGCTGGGCTCCGACCTCGCGCTCGTCTTCGACGAGTGCACGCCCTTCCACGTCACGCGCGACTACACGGCCCGCTCGACCGAGCGCACGCACCGCTGGCTGGCGCGCTGCCTGGACTGGCACGCGGAGAACGGCCCGCAGGATCAGCTCGTCTACGGCATCGTCCAGGGAGGCGTCTACGAGGACCTGCGCCGCGAGTCGACCGAGGCGGTCGCCACCAGCGCGGTCGACGGTGTCGCCATCGGCGGCTCGCTGGGGGAGACGAAGGCGCAGATGCACGAGGTCAGCGCGTGGTCGACCGACACGCTGGACCGCGTGGCGCCCGGGAAGCCGCGCCATCTGCTCGGCATCGGCGAGATCGACGACCTCATCCGCGGCGTGGAGATCGGCATCGACCACTTCGACTGCGCGATGCCGACGCGGATCGCCCGCCACGGCATGGCGCTGGTCCCCGATCCCGAGAAGCGCTGGCGCTTCGACCTCACCAACGCCCGCTGGAAGGACGCCGACGAGCCGATCATGGAGGACTGCCCGTGCCCGTGCTGCTCGGCCGGGTTCTCCCGCGGCTACCTGCGCTACCTGCTCAAGGCCAAGGAGCTGACCGGCATGCGCCTGGTCACCCTGCACAACCTCGCGTTCGTGCAGCGGCTCATGACCGATCTGCGCGAGGCGATTCTCGCCGGGACGCTCCCGCAGACCGCGGCGGCGCTTCGTTCCGGCGCGGCGCCGGGTCTTTCGCGAACCGTGGCGTAGCCACCGCCGCGGGCGTCAGCGCCTCGAGCTCCTCGCGCAGGCCGTCCATCATCGACCACAGGTCCGGGATCGTCTCGCGGTCGGCGACGAGGCCGAAGTCGAGGCGGTCGAGGTAGCTCATGACCGTGATGTTCAGCCCGATCCCGTCGGCGATGACCGATACCGGGTAGTGCGCCTCCAGCCGCGCGCCGGCGCAGTACACCGGGACGCGCGCGCCCGGGACGTTGGAGATCACGAGGTTGACCGGGGCCCGGGACCCGGCCAGGACGGACAGGGTGGTCCGCGCGGCGAGCGCGGCGACCGCGGGCGGGATGAACCGGGTCGCGTCGGTCAGGAGGTTCGCCGGCAGCGCCCGGTGGCGGTCCTTGGCCGCGAGTAGCACATCATGGGTGCGCTCGAGGCGCTTGCGCGGGTCCGGCTCGTTCGTCGGGATGGGCACGGTCATCACCGAGACGCGGTTGCCGAACGTGCCGAACTGCTCCGGCGTGCGCACGGAGACGGGGACCATCGCGACGAGCGGGTCGTGGGGCAGCGCGTCGTGGTCGATCAGCCAGCGCCGCACCGCGCCCGTGCAGAGGGCGACGACGACGTCGTTGACCGTGAAGCCGAAGTCGTCCTTGATCGTCTTGACCGTGTGCAGCGACAGGTGGCCGAAGGCGAAGCGGCGGTGGCCGGAGACCGATCCGGAGAACGGCGTGACCGGGACGGGCGCGCTGGAGAACTCGAGCACGTCGCGGTCGGCGCCGGGGACGACGCGCGAGGCGATGTTGCTGAGCAGGCCCATCCCGGGGACGGCGCCGACGCCGGGCAGCGCCGAGAGGTAGGGGAGGGTGGCCGGCGCGGCCCGCAGGGCACGCAGCGGCTGCAGCGGGATGTTGGCGATCGCGCGGCCCAGCAGCGAGAGGTCGCTGGGGCGGCGCTCGTGGGTGGGCGGCGCGGCGGGCGGCACGTCGCGGCCCTCGGGCGTGACGTCGAGCAGGGCCGAGAGGATCTCCGCGCCCGAGACGCCGTCGACGATGGCGTGGTGGATCTTCGTCAGCATCGCGACGCGGCCCCGGGGCAGCCCGTGGATCAGGTAGATCTCCCACAGCGGCCGCGACCGGTCCAGCGGGCGCGCGACGAGCCGGGCGACCTGCTCGGCCAGCTTGGCGTCATCGGCGCCGGGTGGCAGCGCGAGCTCGCGCAGGTGGAAGTCGAGGTCGAAGTCCTCATCCTCGATCCAGTACGGGTGGTCGAGGCCGAGCGGGACCTGCACGAGCTTCCAGCGCATCGGCGGCAGCAGCGGCAGGCGCTCGCCGACGAGCCGGCAGAGGTCGTCGATCTCCAGTGTCCCGCGCGGGGCGGTCGACGGGTCCAGCACGGCCAGGCCCGACACGTGGCCCGTGGTCCTCGGTGTCTCGATGGCCAGGAACTGCGCGTCCAGACTCGTCAGCTGCCGCACGGCACCCTCTCTCGTCTCGCGCCGGGGGACCTAGCCCGACTTGGCGTTGTCGTCGATCAGCGACTTCATCGAGTCCACCGACTGGGTGACCGAGTCGTAGACCGTGCTGCGGATCCGGATGCGCTGGCTGTCGCTCATCGAGGAGACGATCGCGATGCCGACGCCCGCGGCGATCAGCACGATGATCAGCATGACGGCGAGGATCCGGCCCGTGTTCGCCTTCTTGCGGCCGGCCGGCCGGCGCGTGTCGGAGTCGTACGCGACGGCGGCGGGCGCCGCGCCGGGGGGCGGCTGGCGGCGGCGCTGGACGGGCTGGCGGCGCTGCACCGGCGGGACGTCGTACGCCGCCGAACCGTACGGGTCGTACGGTTCGGACGCGAGCACGGTCGTCGAGTGGGACTGCTCGTCCAGCATCCGCGTCGCCGCCGTCTGGTCGGCATCGCCGGCGTCGACCGCGCGGTCGAGCGCCTCGCCCATCTCGCGGGCGGACGCGTAGCGCCCGCGCTGGTCGATCGAGAGCGCCGCGGCCACCGAAGCGGCGAGCGCGGGCGGGATGTCCGAACGCAGGCTGTCCAGCCGCTGGGGCGCCTCGCGCTGCTGCTTGAGCACCAGCTCCGACAGCGACGCCGCCTCGTAGGGCAGCCGCCCGGCGAGGCACTGGTAGGTGACGACGCCCAGCGAGTAGAGGTCCGCGCGCGGACCCGCCTCCTCGCCGGCTGCCTGCTCGGGCGACAGGTAGGCGGCGGTGCCGAGCACCGAGCCGACCTGGGTGATCGAGGACTGATCGGTGGCGCGGGCGATCCCGAAGTCGGCGAGCTTGATGATCCCGTCGGGCGTGCGCATCAGGTTGCCCGGCTTGACGTCGCGGTGCACGACGCCCATGCGGTGCGCGTAGTCCAGGCCGTGGCAGGCCTGCACGACGATCTCCAGGGTCTCCTCGACGCCCAGCCCATCCCGCGCATCCCGCTCGCGCAGGATCTCGGCGACCGACTGCCCGGGGACGTACTCCATGACGATGAAGTGGCGCCCGCTCGCGGCGTCCAGCCCGGAATCGAAGACCTGCACGATGTTCGGGTGCACGAGCCGCGCCGCCGACAGCGCCTCACGCTGGAAGCGCGAGACGAACGTCGGGTCGTCGGCGAGGTGCTCGGCCAGCAGCTTGACCGCGACGTGGCGCTCCAGCCGGGTGTCGAGGGCCAGGTGCACGGTCGACATCCCGCCGAGACCGAGGCGGCGCTCGATCAGGTAGCGCCCGGCGATCTCCATGCCGTCGTTCATGGGATGGGGGTGGCGCCGCCCGCGCCGCCGCTCGTGTCCGTGCCGCCGGTGCCGTTGTCGGGGATCCCGACACCGCCTCCGGTGTCGGGCGTCGGCGGGGTCGTCGTCGGCGGGATCGTCGTCGTCTGTGTCTCCGGGGGCACGGTCTGGGTCGTCTCCGGGGGCGTGGTGACCGTCTGGGTCTGCGTCGTCACCGTCTCGGTCTGGGTCGTCTGGGTCGGCGTCGTCTGGGTCTGCGTCTGCGTCGTCTGCGTCGCCTGCGCGTTGTCCGAGCACTGGGCGAAGGCGATGTCGTTGAGGTTCTGGACGCCCTTCTGCAGCTGCGAGCGCAGCTGGGCGTTGACCTTGCGCGAGAGGGCGTTGACCTGGCTCTGGAGCGTCGCCACCTGCTTGTCGACTCCGGCGCAGCGTCCGCGACGCACCGCGGCATCGATCTTGTCGAGCTGACTGGTCATCGAGGAGGCCTGGTTGGCGGGGATCAGGCCGGCCGAGTTCGCCCCACCGCACGCCACGAGGAACGCGCAGGAGACGCCGAGCAGCAGGGCGAGGAGCGGTGGCAGCAACCGGCGCACGATCACTGACCGTAGCTGAGCCGCTCGGCCAGGGAGTCGGGGAGACGGGCCGCGCGGATGGCCGCCTGCGCGCCCTTGACGTCGTACTTCACGCGCCGCCACGCCCCGTTGCGCCTATCCAGGTCGAGCAGCAGCCACGCAGCGCGCGGATCGGTGTCGCGGGGCTGCCCGACCGACCCGGGGTTCAGCAGCCACTCGCCCTGGGAGAGGTCGAGCTCGTCGCCGGCGCGGCGCGGCTCGCCGGTGGCCAGCTCGCCTTCCCGGCGCACGAACGAGAGCGCGACGTGGGAGTGGCCGACGATGCAGATGCGGTGGCTCTGCACGTCGAGGCAGAGCTCGGCCAGCAGCGCGGAGAGGACGTACTCCCAGATCGGATCCCGCGGCGAGGCGTGGTAGAGGCCGACGGAGCGGTCCACGTCCAGGGGCAGCAGCCGCCGCAGCCAGGCGATGTTGTCCTCCTCCATGACGTCGCGGGTCCACCGCGCCGCGATCTCCGCGCCGCGCGAGAACTCCTCCAGCGACAGCGCGCCGGTCACCGCGAGGTCGTGGTTGCCGGCCAGGCAGATCGTGGTGTTGTCGCGGGCGAGCTCGACGCAGGCGTCGGGCTCGGCGCCGTAGCCGACGAGGTCGCCCAGGCACCAGATCTCCGCGGCATCGGTGGTGGCGATGTCGTCGAGGACCGCGTTGAAGGCGTGGCGGTTGCCGTGGACGTCGGAGACGAGGGCGATCTGCATGGGAACGCCCTCCATCTTCGCGCGTCAGGCCGCTTCTTCCTCCCACGCCGACCGGCGCGAGGCCAGCCAGGCCTCCAACTCGGGGGCTGGGAGGGGGCGGGCGAGCAGGAAGCCCTGGGCGACCGCGCACCCGCTGGCGACCAGGTGGCCCCACGCCCGCGGGGTCTCCACGCCCTCGGCCACGACCGTCAGGTGCAGGTCGCGCCCGAGCAGGGCCAGCGCCCGCACGAGGGCCAGCGACGCGGCATCGTCGACGTCGAGCCCGGTCACGAACGACCGGTCGATCTTCAGCTCGTCGACGGGCAGGCGCATCAGGTGCTCCAGCGACGCGTGGCCGGTCCCGAAGTCGTCCAGCGAGACGCGGCAGCCGAGCGAGCGCAGCTGCCCCAGCGTCTCCGTGACGCGCTCGGGCTGGGCCATGACCGTGTTCTCGGTGATCTCGAGCTTCAGCCAGGAGCCGTCGAGCTCGTGGTTGTCCAGCAGCTGGGCGATCTCGGTGGCCAGCCCGCCGTCGACGAGGTCGGCGGTGGCGAGGTTGACGGCGACCGGGACGCCGGCGCCGCTGCGCTGCCAGGCGGCGGCCTGGGCGATCGCCCGGCGCAGCACCTCGCGGCCGAGGCGCCGCATCAGGCCCGCGGACTCCGCGACGGGGAGGAACACGCCCGGCGGCAGCAGCCCGCGCTCGGGGTGGCGCCAGCGCACGAGCGCCTCGACCGCCAGCACGCGGTCCGTGCGCAGGTCGGCCTGCGGCTGGTAGTGCAGCTCGAGGCCGTCGCCGCGGTCCAGCGCGCGGCGCAGCTCGCCGGCCAGCGCGAGCTTGTCGCGCGAGTGCTCGTCGCGCGACGCGTCGTAGGTCTCGACCTCGGTCCCGCCGCCCTTGGCCTGGTACATCGCGACGTCGGCGCGCTGCAGCAGCTCCTCGACGCTGCCGCCGTCGCGCGGGTAGGCGGCGATCCCCACCGACGCGTCGACGTGGATCAGCAGGTCGCCGATGGCGAACGGCTGCTCCAGCGCGTCCTGCAGCCGCCGCGCGACCCGGCGCGCACCGGCGGGGTCGGCGCCCGGGCACAGGACGGCGAACTCGTCGCCGCCCAGGCGGGCCAGCGTGTCGCCGGGACGCAGCCCGGAGGACAGGCGCGGGCCGAGCTCGGCCAGCAGCCGGTCGCCGGCCGCGTGGCCCATGGTGTCGTTGAGCTCCTTGAAGCGATCGAGGTCGAGCATCAGGACCGCGGCCGACGCGAACGGGTGCTCGGAGAGCTGGCGCGCCGTGGCGTCCAGGAAGCTGCGGCGGTTCGTCAGCCCCGTGAGCTCGTCGGTCAGCGCCTGGCGCCGCGTCTCCGGCAGCTGGCGCATCGCCCGGAAGGTGTGGACGGTGCGGTAGGTCGTGACGAGGACCGAGGCGACGGCGAAGGCCAGGGCGATCGGCGCGACGTGGGTGACGTCACCGGCCACGAGCAGGGCGACGCAGGCGAGGAAGAGGGTGAACGGCCAGGTCAGCCCGGCGAAGTGGCGAACCGGGCGCCGGTCGGTCAGCCACGGCATCAGGGCCATGGCGACGAGACCCAGGGACCAGAGCGTCGTGCAGAGGGACGTGGGCCAGCTGGAGTCATCGTCGACGGCCCACAGGAGGTCGCCGGCGGACATCGCGGCGAACCCGGCCACCGCGGCCAGCCAGTCCGGCTGGCGCGACCACCCGACGGCCGCGAACGCGCCGACGACCAGCGCCAGCCCGACGACGCCGAAGACGGGGAACGTGAGCTCCGTCGCCGTGGCGTGCGGGGCAAGCGGGAACATCAACCCGAATCCCAGTGCGGCGACCGCGAGCATGCCCCCGAGGAGGTCGATCGCGCCGTCGCGCCCCAACCGCGGAACCCGCTCCAGGACGTCGAGGACGACCGTGGCGAGGACCATGCCGTACAGCGGCAGGAAGAGGATGAGCGCCAGGAAGGCGCTCGTGCGCCCCAAGGCGAAGGTCCACAGGAGGTTCGCCGTCGCCCACCCGGCGATGCCGACCGCGATCAGGATGCTGCGCCGGCGGCGCGACGCGGCGACGGCGGCGATCGCGGCGGCGATCAGCGGCACCACCGTCGGGAGCACGTCGTCGTACAGCCAGTCGGGGCCCGGGAGGATCCCCGCGGCACGCAGGACCTGCGCCGCCAGCAGCAACGCCGCGAATGCGAGGAGCGCTCGCACGGACCGGGGGAAGGAAGCCATCCCCCCTCATATCGGCCTCCGCGACGGCACGGTTGAGCGCCGTCGACAACCGCTCTAGGTCGGCTGCTCCCCGCCGAACTCCGGGAGGTTCTTGATCCCCTCTCGGGTCTGCCACTTGGAGTAGTTGTCCTCCATCGCGTCGATCAGCTCGCGCATGAAGCGCGGAGAGAGGTTCACCCGCGAGACGACCACGCCGGGGATCTCGTCGTCCTCGACCTCGTGGTCGACGCGAGCGAACGTGATCGTGAACTCGTAGTCGGAGTGACTGACGTTCGCGAAGTTCGAGTAGACACCCGCCATGATCTCCGGGGAGAACTGGATGTTGATGTGCCGCTGAGGGCCCTGGTCGTCTCCTGCCATGGCCTTAGCATCCCACGTCGTGAGGCTCATCGTCGTTTCCGTCGGGCGGCTGCGCCCTCCATACGTGGATGACGTCCAGCACTACAAGAAACTGCTGGCTCGTCACGCCCGTCTGGAGCTGATCGAGGTGCGCGAGGACGAGCGGGTCGCCAAGCGGATCCCGGAGCGCGCGTTCGTCTCGCTGCTGCATCGCGAAGGCGAGGTCTTCGACTCGATGGCGTTCAGCCGCTTCCTCGAGGACCGCCGTCAATCCGGGCGCGACCTGTGCTTCGTGATCGGCGGACCGGTCGGCCTGGAGCTCGACGGGGTCGACCACCGCTTCTCGCTGGGGCCGATGACGCTGCCCCACCAGCTCGCCCGCGTGGTGCTGCTCGAGCAGCTGCTGCGCGGGCACAAGATCCTCGCCAACGAGCCATACCATCTGTAGGCACATGTCCAACGGTCCGCTCTCCGATCTCCACGCCGCCGTGCTCGAGGCCGCCACGACGCTGGCCGACGCGCCGCCGCGATCGTCGCCGACGCTGGAGCGGCCCAAGCAGGCCGACTTCGGCGACCTCTCGACGAACGCGGCGATGCTGCTCGCGCCGCTGCTCAAGGCGTCGCCGCGCGACGTCGCCGGCCGCCTCGGCGACGAGCTCAGCGGCCGCCTCGGCGAGCAGCTGACGCGCGTCGAGGTCGCGGGCCCCGGCTTCCTGAACCTGTTCCTCGGCGACGCCTGGTTCGTGGAGGCGCTGCGCCACGTGATCGACGCGGGCCCGGAGTGGGGCGGGGGCGGGGCGACGGCGGTCGAGAAGGTCGACGTCGAGTTCGTCTCGGCCAACCCGACCGGCCCGATGCACATCGGCCACGCGCGCAACGCCGCCTACGGCGACGCGCTCAGCCGGATCCTCGCCTTCCACGGTCACGAGGTCGAGCGCGAGTTCTACGTCAACGACTTCGGCTCCCAGGTGCGGCGCTTCGCGGAGTCGATCCGCGCGCGCCGCCTCGGCGAGGAGATCCCCGAGGGCGGCTACCAGGGCGACTACGTCAAGGAGCTCGTCGGCCTGGACGACGGCGAGATCTCCCTCGACGAGGTGGGCCGCCGCGCGGTCGACGAGATGGTGGCGCGGACGAAGGCGTCGCTGGCCCACTTCCGCGTCTCGACGGACGTCTGGTTCTCGGAGCGCTCGCTGCACCCCGAGAAGGTCGAGCACGCGTTCTCCGTGCTCGAGGCCCAGGGCAACACGTACCGCCACGAGGGCGCGTTGTGGTGCCGCACGACCGACTTCGGCGACGACAAGGACCGCGTGCTGGTGCGCTCCACCGGCGAGCACACCTACTTCGCCTCCGACATCGCCTACCACCAGGACAAGCGCGAGCGCGGCTTCGACCGGCTCGTCGACGTCTGGGGCGCCGACCACCACGGCTACATCCAGCGGATGAAGGCGGCGTACGCGGCGCTCGGCGGGGACCCGGAGACGCTCGAGCTGCTGATCATGCAGTTCGTCAACCTGCCCAAGGGCAAGATGAGCAAGCGCGCGGGCAACATCGTCACGCTCGACGACCTCGTGGAGGAGATCGGCGTCGACGCGACGCGCTGGTACCTGCTGCAGCGCTCGCACGACACGACGATCGAGCTCGATCTCGACCTCGCCTCGCGCAAGACGGCCGAGAACCCCGTGTACTACGTGCAGTACGCCCACGCACGCATCCAGGCGGTGCTCGACAAGGCGGGGCGCACGCAGGCCGACGCCGGGTTCGCCGACCGCTCGCTGCCGCTGGAGTCCGGCGAGCGCGCGCTGATCATGAAGCTGCTGGCCTTCCCGGCCGAGGTGGCGGAGGCCTCCGACCGTCGCGCCCCGCACCGCATCGCCACCTACGCGCTCGAGCTCGCGCAGGAGTTCACCGCCTTCTACCGCGACTGCCGCGTCGTCGGCTCCGAGGTGGAGGACTTCCGGGTGGCTCTCTCGATCACCGCCCAGCGCACGATCGCGCGGGCGCTGGACCTGCTCGGGGTCGACGCCCCGCACTCGATGTGAGGGCGGGCTCGCCCGGCTAGAGCGAGTAGATGAAGTCCAGCCCGAGGTGCCCGAGCAGCTTCTGGGCGTCGGTGTTCAGGCGGGTGAGCTCCTGGGTGTAGATCAGGATGCCCATGATGATCAGGATCGCGCCGGAGATCGCGGTGATGATCAGGTAGTGGTCGCGCAGCCAGCGCCACGCGCCGGTCATGCGGTCGAAGGCCAGCGCGGTCAGCAGGAACGGGATCGCGAGGCCGGCGGAGTAGAACGCGAGCAGGACGCCGCCGTGGCCGACCGAGTCGCTCGTCGAGGCGGCGATCAGGATCGACGAGAGCGTCGGGCCGATGCACGGGGTCCAGGCGAACGCGAACGCGGCGCCGGCGATCAGCGGCCCGCCGCTGCCGGCGCGGCGGATGAGCGCGTCGGGGCGCCACTCGCGGTTCAGCAGCGGGATGAACGGCGAGGCGAGGAAGAAGACGCCCATCAGCACGATCAGCGCGCCGGCGATCTTGTCGAACGTCTCGCGGTGGTCGTTCAGCGTCTGGCCCAGCCCGGTGGCCGACATGCCCAGGGCGACGAACATGAACGTGAACGAGAGGCAGAAGATGACCGCCGGCCACAGCACGCGGGACGTCTTGTGGTCGCCCTCGCGCAGCTCGGCGATGCTGACGCCGCTGACCGCCGACAGGTAGCCGGGCACCAGCGGCAGCACGCACGGGGAGATGAACGAGACGAACCCGACCGCGAACGCGGCGAGGACGGTCGTGTCCGCCCCTGAGGACTGCGCGAGGACCATGGTCAGCGGTAGCGCGCGAGGTCTTCGTCGATCCGGCGGCGCTCCTCGTCGTCCAGCTCGGGGACGTCCGCGGGGTCGTCCCCGGCGAGCTCGGCGCTGATCTCCGTGCGGCGCCAGCGCGGCAGCACGATCGCGACCCCGGCGATCAGCACGACGACGACGACGAGCGGGATCAGCCAGTTCGTGATGTTGAAGCCCTTGCTGTTGGGCTGGGCGATGACCCGGTTGCCGTACTCGGCGACCATCAGCTGCTTGATCTGCGCCTTGCTCTTGCCGAGCGCGATCTGGTCGTTGATGAACGCGCGCTCGCGGTCGGCCTGCGGGGAGTCGGCGATGTTCAGCGGGATGCCGCAGGAGACGCACATGACCTCGTCCTCGACGTCGTTGAGCGAGGTGCGCGGGGTGACGGCGAGGCTCGCCGCGGGCGCGGCGAGCGCGAGGGTGACGGCGGCGAGCAGGCCGACGAGCAGTGCGAGGCGGGATCTCACTTCGCCAGCGCCTCGGTCACGGCGGCATCGAGGAACTTCTGGGTGACCTCCCCGCGCGAGAGCGCGACGACCTTGCCCTGACGGTCGATCACGAAGGTCTCGGGCAGCGCGCGCGTCCCGTAGTCCTGGGCGAGCTTGCCGTCGACGTCGCGGATCGACGGGTAGGTCAGGCCGAAGTCCTTGACGAACTTCAGCGAGTCGTTGGAGGCGTCGCGGTAGGTGACGCCGAGCACGGTGCCGGAGCCGTCCTTCTGCAGCCGCTTCTGCGCGCGCTCGAGCTCAGGCGCCTCGGCCTTGCACGGGTCACACCAGGAGGCCCAGAAGTTCAGCACGACGACCTTGCCCTTGAGGGCGGCGAGCGAGTCGGTCTTGCCGGTCTGGCCGAGCACGGGCAGCATGCGCGCCGGAGCGGACGGCCGCTGCCCCGTGCCCACCGCCTCGTCGAGCGTCTTGTTCTCGGCCCGCGACACCACTCCGTAGATCAGCAGCCCGACCAGGGCGGCCACCGCGAGGACCGCGACGAGGGGAACGGCGGAGCGCTTCATCCCGGCTCAGGGTAGTCGCTGGTTTGCCGCTAGGATGCCATCCACTGCGGGATTAGTTCATCGGTAGAACGCGAGCTTCCCAAGCTCGAGAGACGGGTTCGATTCCCGTATCCCGCTCTGACGAAAGCCCGGGCCTCTACTGGGCTTTCGTCGTTTCTTGGGTCGGAGGCCTGCTCGCCCCGCCGAAGGCGCGGCCGGAGCCGCCGCCGGGCAGGTTTCAAGAGAGCATGGAATGTGTCCCGCTCAGCGGCACAAACTCCATGCTCTGTTGGTGGCGGCCTCACGACCGCCCGATGCCTTGCCGCGACGTTGGCGGCCGTCTCCTGGGGCTTCAGCCGTCCTCGAGCTTGAAGCCCACCTTCAGCTGCACCTGGAAGTGCGCCACGGCGCCGTCCTCCACGTGGCCGCGGATCGAGGTGACCTCGAACCAGTCGACGCCGCGCAGGGTGCTGGAGGCTCGGGCGACGCCGGACTTGATGGCGTCGGCGACGGACTCCGTCGACGTGCCGGCGATC
>JAOPZL010000286.1 GCA_025964175.1 Solirubrobacterales bacterium | reverse complement strand
GAGCCGATCGTGCTGCTCGCCGCCGAGCTGCCGGTTCCGCCCGGCGTGCCCAGCGCCGGGGGCTCCGACCGCGACGCCGCCTGGGACGCGCTGCTCGCCCGGCTGGACGCGCGCCCGCGGGTCGCCTAGATGCCCGGCGGCGAGATCCACCACCTCGTGCTCTTCGTCGCCGATCGCGCGGACGAGCACCATGCCGACGCGCTGCGCGTGGTCGTGCGCGCCGTCGACGGCGCCGGCTTCATCGACGGGGATCCCGACGACCCCCAGCGGACCGTCGGCGCGTTCGTGCGGGCCGCGGCGCTGGACGACCCCGCGGCCGCCGCGCTCGTCTCGGCCGTCGCCGGCGTCTCCGCCCGGCTGCACACCCGGTTCGAGGTCCAGTACCGCGAGGAGATCCTCGGGCACCTGCACGACGGCGCCCCCGATGCGCGCCTGGCCGACGCGCTGCCGGGGGACACCATCACGAACCCGACGAGCTAGACGGCCGCGCCCGTCTCGATCGGCTCGAGCATCGAGATCTCGGCGCGACGGTGCTCCCAGTGCGGCGGGATGCACATCTTCGTCCCGAGCTCGTCGGCGCTCTCATCGGTGAGGAAGCCCTGGCGCGTCGCGTGGGCGAGCTCGATCAGCGCGCCGCCGGGGCTGCGGCAGTAGACCGAGACGAAGTAGCCGCGGTCCTTGGGCTCGGAGGCGTCGGTGAACCCGAGGCCGACGAGGCGGTCCTTGACCGCGGCCTGGTCCTCGGACGTGCCGACGTCGAGCGCGTGATGGTGGATCGTGCCCTCCCCGAACTGCCACGTGCCCTGCGGCACGTCGGGCTCCTCGACGAGCTCCATGATCCGCCCGTAGCCGTCGTCGGTGCCGAGCCGGTACTGGTGGTCGGCGCCGTCGGACGCGAGGTGCTCGGCGCCCAGTCCCTCGGTCAGGAAGAAGTGCTGCGGCCCGGCCTGGTGCAGGGAGGTCGTCGTGCCGAAGACGCCGCGGATCCCGTGCTCGGCACAGACGCCGCTGCCCTCCCAGACCTCGCGGTCGTCGCCGTCGTCGACCCCGACGAGCGAGTACTCGATCCCGCACGGGTGACGGAAGAGCAGGCGCTCGGTGCCGAACAGCTCCGAGCGCCGCGTCTCCACGCCGGCCGCCGCGAAGCGGTCCGCCCAGAAGCCCATCGCGGCGGTGGGAACGGACAAGTTCATCTGCTTGAGCTGGTTGCTCCCGCGGGTGCCCATGAGGCCGGCCTGGCGGTAGGGAAAGCTGGTCAGCAGCGTGCTGGCGTCGCCCTTGCCGTTGCCGTAGTAGAGGTGGTAGACGGGGATCTCCCCGTCGAACAAGACCGTCTTCTTGACGTTGTTGAGGCCGAGCAGGCGGACGTGGAAGTCGTAGTCCTCCTGTGCACCGCCGACGCAGAACGTCAGGTGGTGGGTGCCGAGAATCGTGCCGCTCTCCGACATGTGAAGTGACCCTCTCCTAGGTGTTCAGCAGTGGCTAACAGGACCGTAGTCCGCCGGGCGGCGCGTCGTCAAGCCCGTAGGGCACAGGATCGCGGTACAACCTGCGTGTGAGCAACCCCCATCTGCGCCACGAGATGGTCCGGGCCGGAGCGTCGCTCGAGCGCGCGGCGGTCGCCGCCGTCCTCGTCCACGGCCGCGACCAGGATCCGGCGTTCATGATGCAACTGGTGCGGCGGCTGGGGCTGGACGACGTCGCGTACCTGCTGCCCGAGGCGGACGGGCACACCTGGTACCCCGGCCGCTACACCGCGCCGCTCGCCGACAACGAGCCGTCGCTCTCCCACGCTCTGGAGGCCTACCGCCACGCGCTGACGACGATCGCCGGCGCCGGGATCGGCCCGGAGCGCACCGTGCTCGTCGGCTTCTCCCAGGGCGCGTGCGTGACGGCGGAGCTCGTGTTCCGCGAGCCCGCGCCGTACGCCGGGGTGGCGATCCTGACCGGCGGGCTGATCGGACCCCCGCAGGACGACCGGCTCCCGCCCGCCGCCGACGCGTTCGCCGGCCTGGACGTGTTCCTCGGCTGCCCGCGAGAGGACGCGTGGGTGGCGCTGGAGGACGCGCGCCGGGCGGCGCGGGCGTTCGCGGCCGGCGGGGCGACCGTGACGCTGCGCGACTACGACGAGCCCGAGCACGCGATCTACGACGACGAGGTCGACGCGGTCCGCGCGCTGCTCGTCGCGGCGAGCGCGACCGCGCGCGCATGACCGTGGCCGCCACCCTCACGCTCACCTTCGACAACCTCGGCGAAGCCGCCGACCTCGAGCGCGGGCTGTGGCCGCCCGACCGGCCGATCGGGCGCCATCCGTCGGTGACTCAAGCGCTCCCCGCGCTCCTGGCCGTGCTGGCCCAGGAGTCCCTGCACGCGACGTTCTTCGTCGAGGCCTCCAACGTCGCGATCTACCCGGACGCGATCGCCGCGATCGTCGCCGGCGGGCACGAGGTCGGCCACCACGGCTGGCGCCACGAGCCGTGGGCGACGCTGCCCGCGCCGCGCGAGGAGGAGCTGCTGCGCCGGGGCGTCGAGGCGTTCGCCGACGCCGGGATCCTCGTCCGCGGCTTTCGCCCACCTGGTGGGGAGCTGACCGCGGCGACGCCGTCCCTGCTGCGCTCCACCGGCCTGCGCTGGTGCTCGCCGGTCGCGGACGAGGCGCCGCACGTCGACGACGGCCTGGCCGTGATCCCGTTCCGCTGGCCGCTGGTCGACGCCTACCACCTCGCCTCGCACTTCCACGCGCTGCGCCTGCGCCACGGCGATCCGTCGCTCCCGGTGGCGCCCGAGGCGATGGTCGACCGGATCGTCGGCGAGCTCGATGCGCTGGGCGACACCGGCGGGCAGCGCACCCTGATCCTGCACCCGTTCCTGTCCGTCGATCCGCTCACGCTCACGGCGGTCACCCGGCTGCTGCGCGCGATCGGCGAGCGCGTCCGCGCCGGGGATCTGGACGTCGGGCCGGGGGGACCGCTGGCCGCCGCGCTGCTCACCGGCGCCGCGCTCTGAACGGGGCCGGCGCGGACGCTCTCGAGCACTCCCGGCCCCGCCCCGCGGCGGTCCAGATGGGTGTCCGGAGCACCCCTCGGGACGCGGCGGTGTCCGTGGGGCCTACGGTCTAAGGGAACGAATGACCGAGAACGCCGCCGACGAGCCCACCACCACCTTCGCTGACCTCGACCTCAAGCCGGAGCTGCTCGACGCGCTCACGGCGCTGGGGTATGAGGAGCCGACCCCGATCCAGCGGGAGACGATCCCGACCCTGATCGCGGGCCGCGACCTGCTGGGACAGGCGGCCACCGGCACCGGGAAGACGGCGGCGTTCGCGCTGCCCATCCTGCAGCGCCTGGCCCCGGGGCCGCGCGGTCCGGAGCCCAGCGCCCTCATCCTCGTGCCGACGCGCGAGCTCGCCGTGCAGGTCTCCGAGGCGATCCACAAGTACGGCCGCGGGCTCGGGGCCCGCGTGCTGCCGATCTACGGCGGTCAGCCGATCGGCCGTCAGCTGCAGGCCCTGGGCCGCGGCGTCGACGTCGTCGTCGCCACGCCCGGCCGCGCGCTGGACCACATCGGCCGGCGCACGCTGAAGACCGGCTCGCTCGCCATGGTCGTCCTCGACGAGGCCGACGAGATGCTCGACATGGGCTTCGCCGACGACATCGAGTCGATCCTCGAGTCCACGCCCGAGACGCGCCAGACGATCCTCTTCTCCGCCACGATGCCCCCGCGCATCGAGAAGATGGTGCGCGCGCACCTCAACGACCCCAGCCGGATCCTCATCGCCCGCGAGCGCACCGCCCCCGGCGACGCGCCGCAGGTCCGCCAGGCCGCCTACATGGTGCGTCGCTCGCACAAGCCCGCCGCCCTGGGTCGCGTGCTCGACGTCGAGTCGCCGACGGCGGCGATCGTCTTCTGCCGCACCCGCGCGGAGGTCGACAGCCTGACCGAGACGCTCAACGGCCGCGGCTACCGCGCCGAGCCGCTGCACGGCGGCATGAGCCAGGAGCAGCGCGACAAGGTCATGGCCCGCATGCGCAGCGGCGCCGCCGACCTGCTCGTCGCCACCGACGTCGCCGCCCGCGGCATCGACCTCGACCAGTTGACGCACGTCGTCAACTACGACGTCCCGTCCGCGCCCGAGTCCTACGTGCACCGCATCGGCCGCGTCGGCCGAGCCGGCCGCGAGGGCGTCGCGATCACGCTGGCCGAGCCGCGCGAGCAGCGGATGCTCAAGCAGATCGAGTCGCTGACCCGCCAGAAGATCACGATCGAGAAGGTGCCGACGGTCGCCGACCTGCGCACCCGCCAGCTCGAGATGACGCGAGCCGCGCTGGAGGAGTCGCTGACCGAGGACGGGGACGCGCTGGACCGCTTCCGCGTCGTCGTCGAGACGCTGTCCGACGAGCACGACCTCATGGAGATCGCGCTGGCCGCCGTCAAGCTCGCGCACGAGGCCAGCGGCGCATCGGGCGACGAGGAGGAGATCCCCGAGGTCGCCGCCCGTCCCGAGCGCGAAGGGCGCGGCGGCGCCGGCGGCAGCGGGCCCAAGCGCGGCCGCCCGCCGATGTCGGGCCCGACCACGCGCCTGTTCGTCGGCGCCGGGCGCAGCGGCGGGATCCGCCCGCAGGACCTCGTCGGCGCGATCACGGGCGAGACGCAGCTCAGCGGCCGGGAGATCGGCGCGATCGAGATCTCGCACAAGTTCTCGCTCGTCGAGGTGCCCGAGGCGTCGGCCGACGCCGTCGTCACCGCGCTGCGCGCCGCGACGATCAAGGGCAAGAAGACCGCCGTCCGGCGCGAGAACCCCTAGGGACCGGTTCGTCCCGCCCGTGCGCGTCGGCGTCGCCCGCCTCGAGCACGGGCCGGTCCAGGAGATCGTCCCGTCGACCCACTGCGTCCTGCGCTTCCGCCAGCGGATGCCGATCCGCTCGCCCGGCGTGCAGCCGGTCGCGCGCGAGCTGCTGGACGCGCTGGAGGACTGCGACGTCTCCGCCTGGCCGCCGGCGTGGGCGGTCAGCGACCGCCCCGCCGAGCTGTGGGCCACCTCCCGCGACGGGGACCTCGTCTTCCCGCTGCAGCGCACCGATCGGCCGGGGCGCTGGCTCGCGGTGACGTGCCTGCGCCGGCCGCGGCGCTGACGCTCGCGCCGATCACGGCAGCAGCACGACCTTGCCCATCGTCGCGCGGCCTTCGAGGGCGGCGTGGGCCGCGGCCGCGTCGGCCAGCGGATAGCGCTGCAGCGTCGGGCGCAGCGTTCCCGCGCAGGCCGCGTCCAGGGCACGCTGGGCCAGCACGGTCAGCTCGGCGGGCGCGGCCGGGGTGGCGCCCGGGCCGACGACGGACGTCGCCGTGA
>JAOPZL010000268.1 GCA_025964175.1 Solirubrobacterales bacterium | reverse complement strand
CCGCCGTGAGCAGCGCCCCCGCCGTGTCGGCGAGCTCGGCCAGCTGGGTCGTGCGCCCGTCCTCGACCGCCTCCAGCAGCAGCTCGTTGATGCCGCCGACGATGGCCGTGGCCATCGGCGCCGACAGCGGGGTGAGGCCCGGGTCCTCGCGCGCGGCGTCCTGGGTCAGGGCGCGCAGCAGCGTCGCGAAGCGGCCGTGGACCTCGCGCCGGGCGGCCAGCGCCCGCTCGCCGGCGGCCTGGATCTCCATCAGGAAGGTGCGGGTCAGCGCGGGCTGCAGCGCCAGCGCGGAGAGGTAGGCGCGCGCGGCGGCATCGAGCCGCTCGCGCCAGGTCCCGTCCTCGGCGGCGACCTGCGCGATGACCTCGAGCATCTGGTCGCTGGCCGCCGAGTAGAGGGCGAGGTAGCACGCCTGCTTGTCGGCGAAGTGCTCGTAGAAGGTGCGCTTGGACACGCGGGCGCGCGCGACGACGTCGGCGATCGTCGTCGCCCCGTAGCCCTTCTCGACGATCGACAGCGCGAGCCCCTCCAGCAGCCGGCCGCGGGGGTCGCCGGGCAGGTCGAGGATCAGGGGTTTGGCCATCGCCCATCGAAGGTACCATCAAGTACCAGATTGGTACCACGCAGTACCACCCCTGACGGAGAGACCGCATCGATGCTCCCAGCCGACGACACCGTTCCCCACGTCCACATCGTCATCGCCGGCACCGGCTTCGGCGGACTGGGGACCGCGATCCGCCTGATCCAGGCCGGCGAGCGCGACTTCGTCGTCTTGGAGAAGGCCGCCGACGTCGGCGGCACTTGGCGCGAGAACACCTACCCGGGCGTGGCCTGCGACGTCCCCTCCCACCTGTACTCGTTCTCCTTCGCGCCCAACCCCGACTGGACCCACACCTTCTCCGGCGGCGCGGAGATCTGGGAGTACCTGCGCAAGACCGCGCGCGAGCACGGCGTCCTGGACCACGTCCGCTACGGACACGAGGTGCTCGGGCTGCAGTGGGACGACGACGAGCGCCGCTGGCACGTCGAGACGTCGGCCGGGAGCTACACCGCCGACCTCGTCGTCTCCGCCACCGGCGGGCTGCACGAGCCGTCGATCCCCGCCCTCGCGGGCCTGGACACCTTCGCCGGCGAGACGTTCCACTCCGCGCGCTGGAACCACGACCACGACCTCGAGGGCCGCTCCGTCGCCGTCATCGGGACCGGCGCCTCGTCGATCCAGTTCATCCCCCGGATCCAGCCGAAGGTCGGCCGGCTCACCCTGTTCCAGCGCACGCCGCCATGGATCATGCCGCGCAGCGACCGGCCGCTGAAGGCGTGGGAGCACCGGCTCTACCGCGCGCTGCCCGCCGCGCAGAAGGCGATGCGCGCCGGCATCTACTGGGGCCGCGAGCTGTTCGTGCTGCCCTTCATGCACCAGCGGCTCGCCCGCTTCCCGCAGGACATCGCCGAGAAGCACCTCGCGCGCGCGGTCGAGGACCCCCAGCTGCGCTCCAAGCTGACGCCCCGCTACAAGATCGGCTGCAAGCGGATCCTCATCTCCAACGACTACCTCCCGGCCCTGACGCAGGAGAACGTCGATGTCGTGACCTCCCCGATCGCCGAGGTGCGCCCGCACTGCGTCATCACCCAGGACGGGGTCGAGCACGCGGTCGACACGATCATCTTCGCGACCGGCTTCCACGTCACCGACATCCCGATCGCGCAGCGTGTGCGCGGCCGCACCGGCGAGCTGCTCGCCGACGAGTGGAAGGGCTCCCCGCGCGCGCACCTGGGCACGATGACCCACGGCTATCCGAACCTGTTCTTCCTGCTGGGGCCCAACACCGGGCTGGGCCACAACTCGGTCGTCTTCATGATCGAGGCCCAGATCGCGCTGATCATGAGCGCGCTGCGCCACCTGCGACGGACCGGCGCCCAGGCGCTCGAGCCGCGGGTGGAGGCGCAGGACGCGTTCGTCGCGCAGGTCGACGAGTCGATGCGGGGGACCGTCTGGACGACCGGCGGCTGCCAGAGCTGGTACCTCGACGCGACCGGGCGCAACTCGACCCTGTGGCCGGGCTTCACCTACCCGTTCAAACGCCGGCTGGAGAAGCTGCGACCCGCCGAGTACCTGTTCACGCCCCCCGCGCATAAGGTCCCCGTCAGCGCCTTTACGGGATCCGGCGGAGATCTTCAGGCTCCGCTGAGGCTCGCTTCGGACGACCGTTAAGGGCGTGCTGTTTCCTCATCGTTGTCAATGCGACGAGAGGAAACACGGCCATGAGGAACGTCGGTGCTGCACTGTTGGGTGCCATCACGGCGATCGGCGTCTGCGCGGCCGTCGTGGTCGGCGGAGCGTTCACGACGAACGACAAGGGATCCGCCTCCACGGCCCAGACGCAGCAGGTGGCGCACACCGCGCCGTCGTCCTCGGGTGCGAAGACCGCCCCGGCCGGCGGTTCCCTGTCCAAGCTCTACTCGTCGGTGAAGAACGGCGTCGTGTACGTGCAGGCCGGCGAGTCGGCCACCGGCTCCGGCTTCGTCATCTCCGACGACGGCTACATCGTGACCAACGAGCACGTCGTCGCCGAGGCCACCTCCTTCACCGTTCGCGTCGGCGAGAACGGCAAGACCGTGCCGGCGACCCTGGTCGGCGCCGACGCCGCGACCGACCTCGCGCTGCTGAAGGTCGACCCCGCCCAGACCGGCACGCTGCATCCCCTGCCGCTCGGTGAGTCCGACAACGCCGCCGTCGGCGACGAGGTCATCGCCATCGGCAGCCCGTTCGGACTGCAGTCCACCCTGACCTCGGGCATCGTGTCCGCGCTCGGTCGCTCGATCCAGTCGCCCTCGGGGGCCACGATCAGCGGCGCGCTGCAGACCGACGCCGCCATCAACCCCGGGAACTCCGGCGGCCCGCTGATCGACTCGGCCGGGCAGGTCATCGGCGTCAACGCGCAGATCGCGTCGTCGTCGGGCGCCAACACCGGCGTCGGGTTCGCGATCTCGATCGACACCGTCAAGACCGCCATCGCCGAGCTGAAGGCCGGCGGCGGAACGACCTCGGGGAGCACGCAGCCGCAGTCCCCGTCGCAGACGCAGCAGGGCTCGCCGTCGCAGACCGACCCGTACGGCTACGGCTACGGCTCCGGTTCACCCGGCGGCACGCAGGACCAGTACGGGCAGCAGTACGCACTGCCGGGCGCCGGCTAGACCGAGCCGCGCGTCCCCCGGGCCTGTCCGATGAACGTCCAGCCGCCGTTGGGAATCCGCGAGACGGGTATGCCCGACTTCGTGAACGTCCGATGCGAGGTGTGGTGGGCGCGGCCATCGGACGCCCGTCCCTGGCACGCGGAACTGCTGAACGGTGCCGAGCGCCGCCGGCGGGCGGCCTTGCAGCGCCGTGGGGACCGCGACCGCTTCAGCGTCGCGTGCGCCGTCGCCCGCCTCGTCCTCGCCGAGCACCTCTCGGTCGCCCCGTCCGCCGTCCCGCTGGACGCGAGCACGGGGGTGCCGCGCCAGCGCGCCGGCCGCGACGGCCCGTGGGTGTCGGTCGCGCACGCGGGCACCCGGATCGCGATCGCGATCTGCGACGTCGTCCCGGTCGGCATCGAGATCGTCCCGATGCGCGCCACCCTCGACCTGGACGGGATCGCCCGGGTCGCCCTGTCCCCGGCGGAGGCCGACCGCCTCGACCTGCTCCAGGCCGACGTCCGCCCGGGCGCCCTGCTCGCCCTGTGGGCGCGCAAGAGCGCGGTCCTGAAGGCGGCCGGTGCCCCGCTCGTGTCCCCCTCGCTCGTCGCGGCCGCGGGCGACCGCGCGATCGTCCCGGGCGAGCGCCGCCCGGCCTCCGTGGTGGGCCTGCACCCGGGCCCCGGCCACGTGGCCGCCCTGGCCGTGCTCGGCCCGCCGCCGATCGAGGTCGTCGAG
>JAOPZL010000222.1 GCA_025964175.1 Solirubrobacterales bacterium | reverse complement strand
CGGGGTCCTGGGTGACCACGGCGACGCGCGTGCCCGGCGCCACGAGCGGGCCGTCGTCGTAGGGGTACTGCCGCAGGACGCCGGTCCCGGCCACGAGCACGACGTCGTACGGCGCGAGCTGGTCGCGCAGGCGCGTGCGGCGCGCGGCGAGGTGGCCGGCGAACTGCGGGTGGTCCTGGGGGAAGCCGGCCTGGCCGCCGAACGGCTCCTGCCAGACGGGGCAGCCGAGGCGCTCGCTGAGGGCGACGAGGGCGGCCCAGCCGGCCGCGCTGTCGGTGCCGGCGCCGGCGACGATCGCGGGGCGCTGTGCGCCCTCGACGAACGCCGCGAGCTCGTCGACGACCGCGGGGTCGGCGCCGGCGGAGCGCAGCAGGCGGCGGGGGCCGAGGACCTCGTGGTCGGCGGGGCCCGGCTGGAGCCAGTCGTCGAGCGGCACGATGACGATGGCGGGGCCGCGGCCGGTGACGGCCTCGTGGTAGGCCCGGACGATCGCGCCGGGGACGTCCTGCGCGCGCACGGGCTGGTCGACCCAGACCGGGTAGTCGCCGGCGAGGTCGCCCAGCTGCCCGGCCAGGAACGGGTCCAGCGCGAGGTGGCGGCGGTCCTGCTGGCCGACGAGGACGACGAGCGGCGCGCGGTTCATGCGCGCCGTGGCGAGCGCGGCCACGGCGTTACCGAGGCCCGGGGTGGAGTGCAGCAGCGCGAGCGCGGGGGCGCCGCGGCCCAACGCGTGGCCGGCCGCGATGCCGATGACCGACCCCTCGTGCAGGGCGAGCACGAAGCGCAGATCGTCGGGCAGCCCCGCGAGCAGGGAGATCTCCGTGGACCCGGGGTTGGAGAAGATCGTGGTCAGCTCCAGCCGGCGGAGCACGTCGAAGGTGACGTCGCGCACGGTCGCGGTGGGCGGGCTCATGTCCGAACCGTACTGGAAATCGTTTGAAGATTTACGGGCAGATCTTCGGAGGGTGGTCGAACGCGACGGCTGACGTAGAGTGGCGATGTGTCCACCGTTCCTGAACGTCCCGGGCGGGCCTTCCACCCGACGGTGACCGGAGCGAGCGAGCAGATCGCCCTTCAGATCCGCCGGTACCTGGAGCAGCAGGGTCTGAAGCCCGGCGATCGCGTCGGCACGGAGTCCGAGCTGGCGCTCGAGTTCGGGGTCAGTCGTCCCACCCTGCGCGAGGCGCTGCGCCTGCTCGCCTCCTCCCACCTGATCCGCGTCGGACGCGGGCGCTCCGGCGGGATCTTCGTCGCCCGCACGCCCAACGAGGGGATGGGGCGCAACGTCAGCGAGTCGATCGCGCTGATGCTCGCCGCCGAGACGATCTCGATGGAGGAGCTGCTCGACGGGCGCATGTTCCTCGAGGTGCCGCTGGCCGGACGCGCGGCGGTCAACGCCGACGCCGACACCGTTGCGCGCCTGGAGGCCGCGATCGCCGACGCCGAGGGCCACGCCCCCGGCACCGACCCGTTCAACGCCGCCGACGCTCGCTTCCACCGCGTCCTGGCCGAGGCGGCGGGCAACGACCTCCTGCTCGCGTTCACCGGCTGGATCCTCGAGGTGCTGCAGCCGACGCTGGTCCAGCACTTCTCGGTCGCCATCGACGGCGAGGCGATCGGGGCCCAGCACCGCGCGATCGCCCGGGCCGTGCGCCGCGGCCAGCGCGGGGCGGCCGAGCGGGCGATGGCGGCACACATCCAGTACCTCACCGACGTGCTCGCCGAACTGAATTCCCACGGGGACTAAATCATCTGTCAGTTTTCCCGCCATGGGAAGACTGGACGACAAGATCGCGCTCGTCACGGGCGCCGCAGGCTCCATCGGAGCGGCGTCCGCTCGGCTGCTGGTCGCCGAGGGGGCGCGCGTCGTGATCTCCGATCTCGACGCGGATCGCCTCGACGCGCTCGTCGCCGAGCTGGGGGAGGAGAGCGCCGCCGCGCTCGTCGCCGACGTGACCGACTCCGACGCCGTGGCCGCCACGGTCGCGCTCGCCGTCGAGCGCTTCGGCGGCCTGGACGTCGCCTTCGCCAACGCCGGCATCTTCGGGGTCCCCGCGCCGATCGTCGACTACCCCGTCGACGTCTTCGACCAGGTGATGGCCGTCAACGTGCGCGGCCCGTTCCTCGTCGCCAAGCACGCGATGGCGTCGATGCGCGACGGCGGCTCGCTGATCTTCACGTCGTCGGTCGTCGGCCTGACCTCCGACGCCGGCATCTGCGCCTACGCGACCTCCAAGCACGCGCTCGTGGGCCTGATGCGCACCGCGGCCAAGGAGGGTGCGCCGCGCCGGATCCGGGTGAACACGATCCACCCGGGCCCGGTCGACAACGAGTTCCAGCACTCGATCGAGGAGCGCGCGACGGGCCAGTCGCGCGACAAGGCGGCCGAGATCTTCGAGGGGATGATCCCCCTGGGTCGTCACGCGACGGCCGAGGAGGTCGCCCACCTCGTGCTCTACCTCGCCGCCGACGAGAGCGCGTTCGTGACCGGCGCGGCCCTGCCCATCGACGGCGGGATGAGCGCCTAGTTCGCGCACGTCGCGCGGGGGTAG
>JAOPZL010000216.1 GCA_025964175.1 Solirubrobacterales bacterium | reverse complement strand
GGCCTTCACCGCGTACGGGCAGCAGTTCGACGGCGGGCAGGCCCGGTTCTCCTTCGCGGGTTCCGATGAGCTGGCCGCCCAGATTCGTCAAGGCGTCAAGCCAGACGTGTTCGCCGCGGCCAACACCAAGCTGCCCGATGAGCTCTACGCGGCCGGGCTCGTGGAGAAGCCGATCGTCTTCGCCGGCAACCGTCTCGTGCTCGCCGTTGCGACGAAGTCCAGCAAGGTCGCCTCGCTGGCCGATGTCGAGCAACCCGGCGTGACGGTCGCGATCGGATCGGCGTCGGTGCCGATCGGGTCCTACACCCACAAGGTCCTCGAGCACCTATCGCCCGACGCCGCCGAGAGGATCATGGCCAACGTCCGGACCGAGGAGCCAGACGTCAAGGGGATCGTCGGCAAGCTGACCCAGGGTGCCGTCGACGCCGGCTTCGTCTACATCACCGACGTCACAGCGACCAAGGGCGCGCTGAAGGCGATCGAACTGCCGGCGGCGTTGGAGCCGTCGGCTGCCTACGGAGTCGCCATCATCAAGGGCGCCAAGCACCCGGCCGAGGCGCACGAGTTCATCGCGGGACTCGTCAGCGGGCCGGGGCAAGAGGCGCTGCGTGCCGCCGGCTTCGAGCCGCCGCCGACGTGAGCGGGTCGCGGGCCTTTCGGGCGCTGCTGGTCGTCGCGTTGGCGGGAGCGCTGGTGTTCCTCACGCTGCCGATCGTGGCGATCTTCGCCGACACCAGTCCCGGTCGGTTGCTGGACAGCCTCGACGACCCGACCGCGCAGGACGCGTTGTGGCTGAGCCTGAAGACGACGCTGCTGGCGCTGGCGATCATCATCGCCATCGGGACCCCGGCCGCCTACCTGCTGGCCACCCGCGACTTCCGCGGCCGCGCGATCGTGCAGACGCTCGTCGAGCTACCGCTGGTGTTGCCGCCGGCAGCGGCCGGCATCGGGCTGCTCGCGGCCCTGGGGCCGCACGGCATTCTGGGCGGCGCGCTGCAGGACGCCGGGATCCAGCTCGTCCTACAGACCTCCGGGGTCGTCGTCGCGCTGGTCTTCGTCGCTTCGCCGTTCTACCTGCGCCAGGCTGAAGCCGCGTTCTCGGCCGTCCCGCCGACCGTGATCCAGGCGTCGCGAACGCTGGGAGCAGGCGAGGCCGCCACCTTCCTGCGCGTCGTCATTCCGACCGCTCGCCCCGGCCTGCTGGCCGGCGCGGCGCTCGCGTGGGGGCGCGCACTGGGGGAGTTCGGCGCCACGCTGATGTTCGCCGGATCCTTTCGCGGCATCACGCAAACCGTCCCGCTGGCCATCTACGACCGCTTCTCCGTCGACTTCCCCGGCGCGCTTGCCCTGTCGGCGGTCCTGGTCTGCGTCTCGTTCGCCCTTCTGCTGTCGGTCAAGTTCGTCACCGGACGCGGGGCACTCGGCTTTGCTGCACGTTGAGGCACGGACGCAGCTGGGCGACTTCGACCTCGATGTCGTCGTCAGCGCCCACCCGGGCCGGTGCCTGGCGCTCGCCGGGCCCTCGGGCGCCGGGAAGTCGACGGTGCTGCGCATCGTCGGGGGACTCCTGCGCCCGCAGCAGGGCCTGGTGCGCTGCGACGACCAGGTCTGGCTCGACACCGCACTCGGGATCAACGTCGCGCCCGAGAAGCGACGCTGCGGCTACGTCTTCCAGGACTACGCGCTGTTCGAGCACCTCAACGCCTGGCAGAACGTCGCCTACGGGCTGCGCCACCTGTCACGCCGCGAACGTCAGCACCGGGCCGAGGCACTGCTGGATCGCTTCGGGCTCCTGCCCCGCGCTCGGGCCCGACCGCACACCATGTCCGGAGGCGAGCGCCAGCGCGTCGCCGTCGCTCGCGCCCTGGCCCGCGAGCCCAACGCGCTGCTGCTGGACGAGCCGCTGTCGGCGCTGGACGCGCGCACGCGCGCGAGCGCCGGCCGCGAGCTCGCCGCCGTTCTGCGCGACGCGCAGGTGCCCAGCATCCTCGTCACCCACGACTTCTCCGAAGCCGCCGTCCTCGGCGACCACGTCGCCGTCATCGACGGCGGCCGCGTCGTCCAGCACGGCACCCCCGGCGAACTCGCCGCGACCCCCGCCTCCGCGTTCGTCGCCGACTTCACCGGAGCGGTCGTCCTGACCGGAATCGCCCGCCCCGACACCCATGGCCTGACCGTCGTCGACCTCGACGGCGGCGGCCAACTCACCAGCACCGACCGCGCCGAAGGCCCCGTGGCGGCGAGCGTTTACCCCTGGGAGATCGTCATCGAGCCACTCAACGCGCCAACGATCGGCTCAGCGCGCAATCGCCTTCGCGCCGAAGTCGTGTCCGTCACCACTGTCGGCGGCCGCGTGCGCCTCGGACTGGCGGCCGGCCAACCCCTCATCGCCGAAGTCAGCGAGGCCGCTGTCGGCGAACTGGACCTGCGACCCGGCGCGCACATCACGGCCTCCTGGAAGGCCGCAGCGACCCGGTTGGTCAGGACGTGACGGAGGCTGTGACCCGTTCGTCCGTCGTGCCGCGAAGCCGGGTGCAACACCGGCCCGCAAAAGCGTAAATTGGTGACGATCGCTGGGGTCTGTATGGTCGGACGACAGCGCGAGCCTGCGCCCGCTGTGTCGCAGGAGCGCAACCACTCTCCCTACCGGGAGGAGACCGCGATGATCCTGGCAACCGTGCG
>JAOPZL010000203.1 GCA_025964175.1 Solirubrobacterales bacterium | reverse complement strand
CGACGGCGCCGCGCGCGCGGCCCGCGAGCGCGAGTTCGCCGAGGTCTTCGCCGCGCACGACCGGATGCTGGCCGAGCGCGGAACGCCGGACCTCGGCGACCTGCTGCTCGGCGCGATCGCGCTCCTGCGCGACCGCCCGCACGCCGCGGAGCGCATCCTCGGCCGCTTCCGCGCCGTGCTCGTCGACGACGTCCACGAGCTCGACTGGGCCGCGATGGAGCTGGCGAAGGTGCTCGGGGGCCACGGCAACATCACGGTCTCCGGCGACGACGACCAGGCGGTCGAGCGCTCCCGCGGGGCGTCGACGAAGAACCTGCGCGACTTCGCCGACGAGCATCCCGACGGGCTCCTCGTGCGCCTGGAGCAGTCGTTCCGCTGCCCGCCGCGGATGCTCACGGCGGCCGGCGCCGTCGTCTTCCCCAACCCCGATCGCATCGGCAAGCAGACGGGTCCCTCGCCCGGGAGCCAGCCGGGAGTCGTGCGCTTCTGGCGCTGTCAGAACGAGCGGGCGCAGGCGCAGTCGGCGGCCGCCGAGATCGAGCGGCTGATCGCCCGCGAGGGTGCGGCACCCGAGCGGATCGCCGTGCTCGTGCGCTCGGTGGAGACCGAGGGCCAGCCGGTCGCCGTGGCGCTGGAGGAGCGCGCGGTGCCCTACCGGATCTTCGGCGCGGCGGCGTTCTTCGAGCGCACCGAGGTGCGTGACCTGCTCGCCTGGCTGCGCCTGCTCGCCGACCCCGGCGACGGCACCGCGGTCGTGCGCGCGCTCTCGCGCCCGCCGGTCGAGCTGCGCCAGGGCGACCTCGCCCGCTGCGTGCAGATCGCCAAGCGACGCAAGCTCGACATGGTCGGCGGGATGCTCGCCGCGACCGAGTCGCCGCAGATCACGCCCGAGGCGCGCGAGCGGATCCTCTCCTTCCTCAAGCTCCACCGCCAGGCCGTCTCCGCCTTCGACTCCGCGCGTCCCGACCTGTTCGTGCACCGGCTCATCGAGCGGCTCGGGCTGCGCCGCCAGCAGCTGTTCGCCGCGCAGGCCGACGTCGTCGAGCGGCTCGTCAACCTCGCGCGCTTCGGCGAGCTGGCCGCCGCGTTCACCCGGCGCGCGCCGCAGGCATCGCCGCGCGACTTCGCCGCCTACATCGCCGCGGTCGCCGAGGCGGGGCTGCCGGAGGAGGAGGCGGTCGCCGACGCCCACCCGCGCGCCGTCCAGATCCTGACCATGGGCCAGACGCGGGGCCTGGAGTTCGACCACGTCTTCGTGCTCGGGCTGGAGTCGACGCGGATGCCGGGCGCGCGCCGGCGGGCGATGGAGCCGATCCCCGACGAGCTGCTGCGCGAGCCGCTGCCGCCGGAGACGCGCGCCGAGCACGTCGCCGAGATGCGGCGCATGCTGCACCTCGCGATGACGCGGGCCCGCCAGTCGCTGGTCCTGGCGCACGCGTCGGACGTCCCGTCCCCGTTCGCCGAGGAGGCGCGCGAGGCGCTGGACGCCGCCTGGGAGGAACGCGAGGAGGAGCTGTTCGGGCCGGCCGAGACGCTGCACTCGACGTTCCGCATGATGCGCGACGAGCTGCTGGACCAGGTCCAGATCGTCGGCGGGCGACTGGGCGAGCTGCGCTTCGACACCGACCTCGACGTGTCGCACGCGGTCGTGCGGCTGATGGAGCTGCTGAAGCTCAGCGCGCTGCTGCGCCGGCCGACCGGGCAGTCCGTCGGCGACGCACTGGGCGACGTCAACCAGCGGCTGTTGAGCGCGGTGACGAGCGAGCAGCGCGAGATCTTCCTGACCAGCGCGCTGGACGACCTGCTGCTGGACGCCGAGAGCGACGACCGCCAGCGCGCCGCGTCGATCTCGCGGCGCTCGGAGCCGTCGCTGGAGGCGTTCCTGCCGACCCGCGGCGAGGGGCTCGTCCTCAGCGCGTCGGACATCGAGACCTACCGGACCTGTCCGCTGAAGTACAAGTTCGCGCGCGTCTTCCGCATCCCGCAGGAGCCGACGCTGAACCAGCGCTTCGGCATCCTCGTCCACCAGGTCCTCGAGCGGTGGCACGCGGCACCGGTGGCCGGCGGCCCGGGGGCAGGCGCCGGCTCGATCGGCGGCGGGAACGGCGGAATCGACGAGATGCAGCGGCTCCTGGAGATCGGCTGGCGCCGCGGCGGCTTCGGCGACTCCGAGGAGGAGCGCCAGCTGCGCGAGAAGGCGGCGTCCGCGCTCGGTCGCTACCTCGAGCGCTTCCGCGACGAGAGCGCCGAGCCGGTCTGGTTCGAGCGCTCGTTCTCGTTCAAGCTCGGACCGCACCTCCTGCGCGGCCGCGTGGATCGGGTCGACCGCCTCGCCGAGGGCGGCTACGAGCTCATCGACTACAAGACCGGCCGCCCCCGCACGCTCGCCCAGCTGCGCGAGGACGTCCAGCTCTCGCTGTACGCGGTGGGGGCCCGCGAGGCATGGGACCTGGAGGCCGCCCAGCAGGCCTACCTCTACGTCCTGGACGACGAGAAGGTCCAGGTCCCGACCGACGAGATCGACCCCGACTGGATCACCGAGACCGTCTTCGAGGTCGCCGACGGCATCCGCGGCCAGGGCTTCGAGCCCCAGCCGTCCGTCACCGCATGCTCGATGTGCGACTACCGGATCCTCTGTCCGGCGGCCGAGAAGTAGGGCTTGGCGATGAAGCCCGGCGCCGCGGCTACCCGGCCCGCGCCCCGGCGCTACGGCTGCTCGTCGGGCCCGCGCTGGCGCAGGAAGCGCTGGAACTCGCGGGCCAGTGAGTCGCCGGAGGGCAGCTGGGAGGGATCGACGGGCTCGTCCTCCTCCTCGGCCACCTTCTCGAGGCGCTCGACGAAGGCCTGGACGTCGGGATCGGACTGGACCGCGAGCGACACCTGACGCTCGTAGTCGGCGGCCGCGGACTCCAGCTCGGTCGCGTCGACCGTGACGCCGACGACGCCCTCGAGCTTGCGCACGAGCGCCAGCGCGGCCTTCGGGTTCGGCGCGGCGGCGACGTAGTGCGGGACGGTCGCCCACAGCGAGGCCGACGGCAGGCCCGCGTCGGCGCAGGCGGCGTGCAGCACGCCGGTGATGCCGGTCGGGCCCTCGTAGGAGGAGGGGTGCAGATCGGCCCGCTCCTGCAGCGACTCGTCGGTCGCGAACCCGGTGATGCCGACCGGGCGCGAATGGGGGACGTCGGCCAGCAGCGCGCCGAGGGTCACGACCATCTGGACGTCGAGCGCCTCGGCGAGGTCGATGATCAGCTGGTTGAACGTGCGCCAGCGCATCGACGGCTCGGGGCCGCTGAGCAGGATCAGGTCGCGCGGGGCGCGCGGGACCCGGGCCTCCCAGACCTCGACCGTCGGCCAGGTGAGCTGGCGCGTGCGCCCGTCGACGAGCTCGATCTTCGGCCGCGTCGCCTGGAAGTCGTAGAAGTCCTCGGGGTCGATCGTCGCGAAGCGCGTGGCGTGCAGCGACGCACCCATGAAGGTCAGAGCAGCGGAGGCAGCGTCTCCGGCGTCATTCCAGCCCTTGAACGCACAGACGAGGGCGGGAGCGCGAAGGCCGTCGGGACGTCGGTCCCAGATGAGCGGCTGCATCCGATTCACGGTACATCATGGGACCGTGCCCTCCGCCGCCCCCGCCACCCCCTCGCCGCGCCCGGATGCGCCCTCGACGATCGCCACGCTGCGTCCCGGACAGGACGTCGTGGGGGTGTTCGCGTGCACGCGCAAGGATCGGTTGATGGCGCGCTCGGGCACGCCGTACCTGGCCTTGGAGCTGCGCGACGCGACCGGCTCGATCCAGGCGCGGGCCTTCCGCGACGCCGACGTCCTCGCCGGCCGCTTCGAGCGCGGCGACCTCGTGCGCGTCGCCGGCCGCGTCGACCGCTTCCGCGACGCGCTGCAGCTCGAGGTCCGCCAGATCGCGAAGGCCGAGGGGGACGCGGCGAACCCGGCGGCCTTCCTGCCCGTCGCCTATCGCGACCTCGACGAGCTCGAGGGCTTCCTGGAGTCGCTGGCCGGCGAGGTCCGCGATCCCGAGCTGGCCGGGCTGCTCGCGGCGCTGCTCAACGACCGCGAGCTGCGCGCCCAGTGGCGCCGCGCCCCCTGCTCGCGAGCCGGCCACCACGCCTACCTCGGCGGCCTGCTCGAGCACACCGTGGCGGTCGGGACGATGGCGCTGGAGATGTGCCAGCTGCACCCGCGCCTGGACCAGAACCTGCTGCTGACCGCCGCGCTCGTCCACGACCTGGGCAAGACGCGCGAGTTCACCTACGGCGCCGAGATCGGCCTGACCGACGAGGGCCGCCTGCTCGGCCACGTCGAGCTCGGGCTGCGCCTCCTCGACGATCGCGGCCGCGATCGCATCGACGACGCCCGCCGCATCGCGCTGGCCCACTGCGTGCTCACCCACCACGGGCCCGATTCGGCCCCGGGCCGCCGCTTCGGCTCGGCCGAGGCGATCGCCCTCTACCGCATCAACGCCCTGGACGCGGCCGTGAAGGGCGCGATCGAGCACGGCATCGCCCCGGCCTCGGCGATCAACCCGTAGGGGTCCGGGACCAGGACCTCGGGGGCGGCGGCCGCACGCCCGGGGGCCTACCCGGCGAACCGATGGACGGGACCGCCGCGCACGCCGGCGCGGACGGCCAGCACGGATCCCGCCAGCGGCTCGCGGGCCGCTTGCGCCGGCGTCAGGCGATGGCGGGCCGTCGTGACGAGCAGGACGTCGCGGCGGGGGCCGCCGAAGACGGGGCAGGTCGGGTTGGTCACCGGGAGGGCGACGACGACGTCCAGCCGGCCGTCGCGGTCGTAGCGGCGCAGCGCACCGCCGCCGAAGAGCGCGACCCAGACGCCGTCCTCGGCATCGACCGCGAGGCCGTCCGGCAGGCCGTCCCCGGGCGCGATCGCGGCGAACGGGCGGCGGCCGGAGAGCGTTCCCGCCGCGAGGTCGAAGTCGAAGACGTCGATCCGCTGCGTGGTCGAGTCGATGAAGAAGCAGCGCTCGCCGTCGCCGCTCCAGCCCAGCCCGTTGGAGATCGTGGTGCCGTCGAGGACGCGCGCACACGCTCCGTCCGGATCGACGCGGTAGAGGCCGGCCACGTCCGGCTCGCGGGCGGTCGACATCGTGCCGGCCCACAGCCGGCCGGCCGCGTCGCACTTCGCGTCGTTGAAGCGGTTGCCGTCGAGGCCCGGCTCGACCGCGCAGAGGATGCGCGAGGCGCCGCCGGGCACAGCATCCTC
>JAOPZL010000146.1 GCA_025964175.1 Solirubrobacterales bacterium | reverse complement strand
GCGCCGACGGCGACGAGCCCGCCGACGACGTAGAAGAGGACGTAGCGCACGCGGCCCATCGCATCCTCGACGCTCGGGCCGAAGAGCCACAGGAGGAGCACGTTGCCCAACAGGTGCAGCAGGCCGTCGTGCAGGAACATCGAGCCGAAGGCGGCCCCGACGCTGGGGTCGCTCGGCACCACGCCGCCATCGCCGGCGGTGGCCGCGCCGGCGACGAGGTAGACGATCACGTTGGCCAGGATCAGCGCGATGGTGACCAGCGGCCAGCGATCGGTCGGGATGTCGTCCTTGACCGGGAACACGCGCCCCGCAGGCTACCGGCGCGCTACCGAGGGACGCTCTCCTCGCTTCGTCCCGCGGGATCTAGCCGATGGCCGAGACAACGGCAGCGAGCGGTCCGGTTCCGGGCTGCTCCTGCGGCACGTGCTGGTCGGCGTGGTAGCTGGAGCGCACGAGCGGCCCGGCCGCGATGTGGTCGAACCCGAGCGCGTAGGCCGCGTCCTCGAGCGCCTTGAACTCGTCCGGATGCCAGTAGCGCACGACCGGCAGGTGGTTCTCGGTCGGCCGCAGGTACTGGCCGACGGTGAGCACCTGGACGTTCGCTTCGCGCAGGTCGGCGAACGCGGCGACCATCTCGTCGTGGGTCTCGCCGAGGCCGACCATCAGGCCGGACTTCGTCGTCACCGCGGCGCCGCCCATCTCCTTGGCGTTGCGCAGGACGCGCAGCGAGCGCTCCCACGTCGAGCCGCGGCGGGCGATCGTGTAGAGGCGGGGGACGACCTCGACGTTGTGGTTGAAGACGTCGGGGCGCTCGGCGATGACCGTCGCCAGCGGCATCTCCAGCCCCTGGAAGTCGGGGGTCAGGACCTCGACCTTGCACGCCGGGGCCTGCCGGCGGACCTGGCGGATCGTCGCGGCCCAGATGCGTGCGCCCTTGTCGGGCATGTCGTCGCGGTCGACCGAGGTGATGACGGCGTGGCGCAGCCCCATCTTCGCGATCGAGCGCGCGACACGGGCCGGCTCGAGCGGGTCGTCCCAGGTCGGCTTGCCGGTCTTGACGTGGCAGAAGCCGCAGCGCCGCGTGCACGTGTCGCCGAGGATCATGAACGTGGCGGTGCCGCGCTCCCAGCACTCGCCGACGTTCGGGCACGCCGCTTCCTGGCAGACGGTGTGGAGGTTCTCCTCCACCATCAGCCGCTTCAGCTCGCGGTACTTCTTGCCGCCCGGGGGCGGCACCTTGAACCACGCGGGCTTGCGCTCGCGGATCGACAGGACGTCGGGGCCGAGCACGGTGAGCACATCCATGCCACCGGGGTTCGACCGCGAACGGGTCTGATGCTTGCGCTGCTCCGGCGGTGCGCTGCTCACCCGAGGAAGCCTATCGACCCGACGGCCCGGCCCGGCCTACCGCGACGCGCCGCCGGCCGTGACCACGCGCGCGTTGCCCGCCGCGTCGGTCGCGGTGACCTTCAGGCTGAGCCCCTGGGTCGGGTCCTTCTTCAGCGCGGACTTCGCGATCGCGTCGAGCTTGACCGTCAGCTTCACCGAGCCGGCGGTGGACAGGATCGAGCCGGTGACCGCCTCGAGCGAGTGCTTGCCGACCTTCAGCCTGCCCGACACCGAGCAGGCCTCGTTGCAGGCGACGGTGAACGGCAGCCCGCTCTTGCGCAGCGTCGTCGCCCTCGGAGCGCTGGAGGCGGCGAGCACGACGCGCGGCTTGACGCCGTCGTCGGGCGCCTCGCCGAACGCGGTCAGCGAGATGACCGGGTGGTTGGAGCCCGACGTGGAGGCGGAGCGGTAGGCGATCGTCGAGAGGGCGTCATCGGCGTTGACCGGGGTCGCGGCGCCCGTCGACAGGTCGACGGTGTAGAGGCGCGGCGTCTTGCCGGTGCCGGGGCTGATCGAGGCGTACGCCGGGGCGGTCGCGGTGCTCGTGCCGGTCGGGGTGCCCGTCGTCGTGCCGGCGCCCGTCGTGGTCGTGCCGCCGGTCGCGGTCGGGATCGCGCCCGTGAAGGTGATCCCGGCCTGACCGCTGACCTCGACGCCGAGGGCGCCGATCGTCCGCACGATCGCCTGGGAGGTGGGTGCGGTGACGAGCGTGCCGCGGGCGGCGTCCAGCGCGTAGAGCGCCGGGGCGCCGGCGCTGCCGGTGGTCGGCACCGTGTAGCCCAGCGCCGCGAGGACCGGCGCGCTGCCGGCGGCCGCGTCGCTCGCCTCGTAGGCGTAGGCGGCGTCGACGCCGGCTACCTGGCCGTTGGTCGTCGAGATGCGGAGGTTCTGGCTCGAGCTGGAGTAGGAGCGGGCCTGCTGGGCCTGGGCGTCGATGCCGAAGGCGAAGGTCGTGCCGTTCAGCGGCGGCGTGAAGGGGATGTTCGTCAGCGCGATCGCGGCGCCCGTGATCGTGTTGATCGTGTAGATGCGGTTGGTCGAGCCCAGCCCGTAGAGGCGCCCGACGCTGGGCACCCAGGAGATGCCCAGCAGCGTCTCGCCGGTCTGCAGGCCGGTCACGCTCACCGCGCCCTGCAGGTTGCCCGGGGAGTCCGAGCGGAAGTACAGGAGCTGGCCGTCGTCGGTCAGGCCGGCGAACTGCTCCGCGGCGGAGGCGGCGGCCGGCGCGAGCAGCGCCAGGCCGAGGGCGAGCGCGAGAACGCGCGGGAGGGCGAGGGAGCGCATGACCTCGGCATTCTTGCCCATGGGCCGCGGACTTCCTGCATGATTGCTGCCGTTCGCGTTCGCCGTCGTTCAGACGAGCGCGGCGGCCGGCAGCGCACGCTGCGGCGAGACGATCCGCTGGCGCAGCCCGACCTCCTGCGCGAAGCGGTGGGCGACGCGCTTGCGGAAGCAGGGCAGCAGCCCGGTGCGCCCCGTGACCTCGGCCACCGACGTGGTGCGCACGTCGGGCAGCCCGCAGGGGACGATCCAGCTCCACGGCTCCAGGTCGTTGTCGACGTTGATCGCGAAGCCGTGGGTGGTGACGCCGCGCGACAGGTGGACGCCGATCGAGGCGATCTTGGCGTCGTCGACCCAGACGCCGCAGAACTCCACGCCGTCGTCGAGCCGGCCGCGCGCCTGGACGCCCTCGTCGGCGAGGGCGGCGACGAGCGCGCGCTCCATGCGCAGGACGTGCTCGCGCGCGCTGGCGACGCGCATGATCGGGTAGCCGGTGAGCTGCCCGGGCGCATGGTGGGTGACCTTGCCGCCGCGATCGACGTCGACGATGTCGATCCCCTGCTCGCGGTACCAGGCCTCGGGCAGCGTGAGCTCACCGGGCGGCGTGCGCCGCCCGCGGGTGTAGCAGCGCGGGTGCTCGAGCAGCAGCAGGGTGTCGGGGATCGCGTCCTCGGCACGAGCATCGGCGAACCGGTGCTGCAGTGCCAGCGCCTCGCGGTACTCGACGAGGCCGAGGTTCACGACGTGCAGGTCGGCCATGGGGACATGGTTGCACGCGCGGCGATCAGGATTACGATTGCGACCGTGGCCGACGACGGGCAGACCAGGAGCGGCCGGCTCGCGTCGGTGAACGTGGGGCGCCCCGCTCCGGTGGGCCAGTGGCGCGGGCACACCATCCAGAGCGGGATCGCCAAGGCGCCCGTCGCGGGGCGGGTGGCGGTCGAGGGCGCCAACCTCGTGGGCGACCAGCAGGCCGATCTCTCCGTCCACGGCGGCCCCGACAAGGCGGTCTACGCCTATGCGCGCGAAGACGAGGACTGGTGGGCCGACGAGCTGGGCCGGGAGATCCCGGCCGGCATGTTCGGCGAGAACCTGACCACGGTGGACGTCGACTGCAGCGGCGCGGTCATCGGGGAGCGCTGGCGCGTCGGCTCGGTCGAGCTGGAGGTCTGCCAGCCGCGGCTGCCGTGCTTCAAGCTCGGGCTGCGCTTCGGCGACGGGCGGATGCTCAGGCGCTTCGCTCATGCGTCGCGGCCGGGCGCCTACCTGCGCATCGTCCGGGAGGGGGAGCTCGGGCCCGGGGACGCGATCGAGGTCGTCGACCGCCCCGATCACGGGGTGACGATCGCGCTGGTCGCCGACGCGATCCTCCTCGACGAGACGCTGCTGGAGCGCGCGGGGAGCGCGCCGCAGCTCCCGGCCGAGCTGCGCGACTGGATGACGCAGCGGGGCTGAGCCCTCGCGCAGCGCGGCGCGCGCACCGTCGCCGCGCGTGGGGCTCGCCGGTCCCTACATTTGTGGCATGGAGCGCGTCTGGCTCAGGCGCCTGCGCTGGAGATGGCGCGGAGCGTGGCAATGGCCGGCGTTCGTCGCGCTGACGCTGGGCGACGCCGTCCTGCTGCACGAGCTGCCGATCGGCGGCGGCGGCACCGCGCTCTTCCCCGCCCTGCTGCTGGCGATGTTCTTCAACCTCGTCGCGGTGGCGGGCGTCGGGCCGCTGATCGGGGTCGCGCTGCGCCGGCGGCGACCGACGCTCCCCAAGGTCATCGCCGCCGACCGCGGCGGGACGATCGCGTTGCTGGCCACGACCGCGATCCTCGCCGGCTTCGGCATCGGCCACCGGGGCGCGCTGCACGACGAGCACGACGCGTTCGTGGAGCAGTCCTACGCGATGCGCCAGTACGTCGCCCACCAGGCCGAGGCCCAGTACCGGCGCAACATCGCGCGCGCCGACTCGGTCAAGCTCGGCGGTGGGCTCTACCGCACCTGCGTGCCGGGCGACGAGCCACGGCGGGCGCTGTGCCTGTTCATCGACGTCAGCAGCTCGCCGCCCGGCGTGAAGCTCGATCCCAGCCACGCGCCGAATACGACATTCGTCCCCTACGCCCAGCCGTAGTTCAGGTTCAGCCTGCTCGGCGGGCACACGACGCCGTAGCTCAGGCCCGGCGGTACGTCGAGACGGTGACCGAGCCGGTCACCGCGACCGGCTCGCCCAGCGCGGCGATCCGCTCGCCGCGCTGCGCCGCGTCGCCGTGGAAGGCGCTCGGTCCCATCCCGGCCAGCGCCGCCACGGCGCCGTGGTCCAGCGCCATCGTCCACTCGCACGTCGTCCGCGTCGAAAGCTCGAAGCCGCCCGCCAGGCTCTCGGCCAGCCGCTCGTCCTTGCGGTCGTCGACGCGCAGGAGCGCGAGCGGCTCGATCAGCTCGGCCAGGTGGCGGGGCGTCGGGGTGGCGACGACGAGCAGCCCGTCCGCGCGCAGCACGCGCCGCAGCTCGGGGCCGTTGCGGGGGGCGAAGACGCACAGGACGACGTCGGCGGCGGCGTCGCGCAGCGGCAGCCCGGCCCACACGTCGGCGCCGACC
>JAOPZL010000244.1 GCA_025964175.1 Solirubrobacterales bacterium | reverse complement strand
GGAGATCCCGCGGGCGATCCACGAGGCCTTCCACATCGCGCGCACCGGCCGTCCGGGCCCGGTCGTCATCGACATCCCGACCGACCTGTCACGCGCCGAGATCGACTACGAGACGGTCACCGACGTCCTGCTGCCCGGCTACCAGCCGACGACCGAGGGCAACACCAAGCAGATCCGCCTCGCTGCCAAGGCTCTCGCCAACGCGCGCCGGCCGGTCATCTACAGCGGCGGCGGGGTCGTGCTCGGCGACGCGGCCAAGGAGCTGCGCGAGTTCGTCGCATCGGACCGCTTCCCGGTCACCTGCACGCTGATGGGCCTGGGCGCCTACCCGGCGCCCGATCCCCAGTGGCTGGGCATGCTCGGCATGCACGGCACGCGCACGGCGAACTACGCGATCGACGAGGCCGACCTGGTCGTCTGCGTCGGCGCCCGGTTCGACGACCGCGTGACCGGCAAGCTCTCCGAGTTCGCCCCGCGCGCGAAGTTCATCCACATCGACGTGGATCCCGCCGAGATCTCCAAGAACGTGCCCGCGCACATCCCGATCGTCGGCGACGCCAAGAGCGTGCTGACGAAGCTCGTCGCCGAGTACCGCGCCCAGGAGGCCGACCGCGGCCGCCTGGAGGAGTGGTGGCAGCGCATCGAGGCGTGGCAGGACCGCCACCCGCTGCGCTATGACGACACCGAGGATGGCGAGATCAAGCCGCAGTTCATGATCCAGTCGCTGTACGAGGCCACCGGCGGCGACGCGATCGTCACCTCCGACGTCGGCCAGCACCAGATGTGGACGGCGCAGTACTACGACTTCGACAAGCCCAACCGCTGGATCAACTCCGGCGGGCTGGGGACGATGGGCTACGGGCTGCCGGCGGCGCTCGGCGCCCAGGTCGGCTGCCCCGACCAGACGGTGGTCTGCATCACCGGCGACGGCGGCGTGCAGATGAACATCCAGGAGCTCGCGACCTGCGCCCAGAACCGGATCCCGGTCAAGGTGTTCATCATGAACAACGGCTACCTGGGCATGGTCCGCCAGTGGCAGGAGCTGTACTGGGACGGCCGCTACTCGCACGTCGACATGGGCGACTTCCCGGACTTCGTCAAGCTCGCCGAGGCCTACGGCTGCACCGGCCTGCGCTTCACCGAGAAGGGCACGCTGGTCGACGACATGAAGGCCGCGCTGGCCATGGAGGGCCCGGTCGTCGTCGACGTCCGCGTCACCCGCGAGGAGAACGTGTTCCCGATGATCTCGCCCGGGTCCCCCGCGCGCGACATGGTGGGCTGATCGACATGGGTGAGCCGGGAACCAAGGAGCTGCTGAGCCTCGAGGAGCTGGAGGCGACGGCGAACATGCGCACGGGGCGCAAGCACACGCTGTCCATCCTCGTCGAGAACAAGTCGGGCGTGCTGACCCGCATCTCCGGGCTGTTCGCCCGGCGCGGGTTCAACATCGACACGCTCACGGTCGGCCCGACCGAGGACGACCGCATCTCGCGCGTCACGCTGACGCTCGACGGCGCCGTCCACTCGATCGACCAGGTCACCAAGCAGCTGCACAAGCTGATCAACGTCCTGAAGATCCGCGACCTCGACCCGACCGACACGGTCTCCCGGGAGCTGGCGCTCTTCAAGATCGCCGCCGACGGGTCGGCCCGCGCCGAGGTCATGCAGGTGTGCGAGATCTTCCGCGGCAAGGTCGTCGACGTGACCAAGCGGTCGCTGACGATCGAGGTCACCGGTACGACGGAGAAGATCGAGGCCTTCGAGCGCCTCGTCCGCCCGTTCGGCCTGGTCGAGATGATGCGCACCGGCGCGATCGCCATCTCGCGCGGCCGCGGCGAGACCTGATCCGCGACCCGCTGATCCGGTGACGGCCGCCACCCTGCCTGCCGATCGGTTTGCGCTCTCGGGCGCGGATCGGTCCCGGCTGGAGCGGCGGCTGCGGGCCGCGGTGCGCCGGGCGCGAGGCGGTGGCGCGTCGCGAGGCGAGGCGCTGGCGGCGATCACGGTGGTGGTGGGCTGCGAGGTCGATCCGGCCGCGGTCGCGTTCGCCTCTCGCGTGGGCGGTGAGCCCGCGTTCGTCTTCGAGCAGCCCGAGCGCGGCGGGTCCGCGCTGGCGGGTCTGGGGTGCGTGCGGTCGTTCGTCGCCGAGGGTCCCGCGCGGTTCGTGACGGTCGCCCGGGCGTGGCGAGCCTTGGCCGGGGGCGCGTGCGCCGACGCCCTCGACGGACCCCCGGGCAGCGGGCCGGTCGCGATCGGCGGGTTCGCGTTCGCCTCCGACGGGGGTCGCGCCCCGCACTGGTCGCCCTACCCGCCCGCCTCCCTGCACGTGCCCGAGGTGGCGCTGCACCGGCGCGACGGCGTCGTGCGGCTGACGCTGATGGCGCTGGCCACGCCCGACGACACCGTCGAGGACCTGCTGGCCCGCGTCCAGCGGCGGGTCGCGTCGCTGCGACAGGCGCCGCTGCCGCTGCTCGATCCCGATCCGGCGGGCTCGGTGCGGGTGGCCTCGGCGATGGCGCCCGAGCACTACGAGGCGGCGGTCGCGCGTGCGGTCGAGCGGATCCGCGCCGGCGAGCTCAAGAAGATCGTGCTGGCCCGCGAGGTGGCGGTCCACACGCCCGCGCCGCACGACGTCGCCGCCATCCACGGGGTGCTGCGCGAGGCGTTCCCGGCCTGCTTCGTCTTCGCGGTCATGCGCGGTGAGCACGCGTTCATCGCCGCCAGCCCCGAGCTGCTGCTGCGCCGGGAGGGGCTGCGCGCGTCGACCCTCGGGCTGGCGGGCTCGACCCGCCGGTCCGCCGATCCGGCCGTCGACGACCACCTCGGCGAGCAGCTCCTGCGCTCCGACAAGGACCGCGAGGAGCACGCGATCGTCGTGCGCCGCATCGAGCGCGCGCTGCGCCCGCACAGCGTGTGGATCACCGCGGCGCCGGAGCCCGTCATCGCGAAGATGGCCAACATCCAGCACCTCGCCACGCCGATCCGCGCGCAGCTCGCCCAGCCGATCAGCGCGATCGAGCTGGTCGGCACGCTGCACCCGACCCCGGCGGTCGGCGGGGAGCCGCTCGCGGTGGCCGGCCCGATGATCCCGGCGCTGGAGGGCATGGACCGCGGCTGGTACGCGGGTCCGGTCGGCTGGGCGGACGCCGGCGAGGACGGCGAGTTCTGCGTCGCCCTGCGCAGCGCGCTGCTGGAGCGGGGCGTGGCCCGCTGCTTCGCCGGCGTGGGCGTCGTCGGCGAATCCGACCCGGCGGCCGAGCTGGCGGAGACCGAGGTCAAGCTGCAGGCGCTGCTGCCGGTGCTGAGCTTCTGAGCGCGCCCTCCGGCCCCAGCGCCGGCGTTCAGGCCAGCGCGGCGCTGACCGCCGCCCACACCCGCCGGTGCAGGGCGACGTTCTGCGCGCGGTCGGTGCGCACGTGGATGAGGCGGGCGCCGGCCGGGCGCAGGTGCGTGGTCAGCTCCCGCACCGTGGCGGCGGTCACGTACTCCAGGCCGTAGAGCTGCGCGAGGGCCTGAGGATCGAGGCCCGGGGGGGTCGCGACATGCTCCTCGAAGACGTCGGTCTCGCCGGCGACCGCGAGGAAGTCGAAGATGCCGCCGCCCGCGTTGTCGACGAGGACGATGCGCAGGTCCAGGTCCAGGCGCTGCACCGCGACCAGCGCGGAGTGGTCGTAGGCGAGCGCGACATCGCCGATCAGCAGCGTGACGGGCGCCCCGGTCGCCGCGACGCCGAGCGCGGAGGCGATCGTCCCGTCGATTCCGTTGGCGCCCCGGTTGCAGAGCATCCGCGGACCCTCCTCGCGCACGCCGGCGAACGTCTCGACGTCGCGGATCGGCATCGAGGAGGCGATGAACAGCGACTCCTCGGGGGTGAGCGCGGCCGCGACGGTGCGCGAGACGAGCGGCTCGTTGAGCGCGTCGTGGCCGAGGGTGGCGTCGATGGCGCCGGCGGCGGCGGTGTCGGCGGTGAGCCAGGCGGTGAGCCAGGCGCTGACGTCGGGGGCGGGGGGCGCGGGCGTCACGGGGCGGG
>JAOPZL010000241.1 GCA_025964175.1 Solirubrobacterales bacterium | reverse complement strand
CCGCGAGCACGAGCGCCGCGGCACGACCCGCGATCAGCCAACCGGCCGCGAGCGCCGCGACCGCCGCCAGCAGCGCCAACCGCCGCCGCTCGGCCACCGTCGGCTCCGTCCCCGCCGAGCCGGCGCGCCGCAGCGGCGCGATCAGCCGGGCGATCGAACGCGACGGCACAGCGGAGGAGAACGCGACGATCAGCTCCCACGCGGCGACGACGCCGACGACACCGGCCGCGAGCGCGAGGACGACGGCGCCGGTCACGCCACGCGCCCCAGTCGCTGGGCCAGTTCGTCGGTCAACGCGGCGCGCCAGACGGGACGGCCGTCGCGCAGGGCGTAGAGCTCGCGGGTCGCCGGCCCGGAGGCGACGCGCACCACCTCGCTGAGGGCGATCACCCGGCGGGTTCCGTCGCGCAGGCGCGCCTGGTGCACGACCAGATCGATCGCCGCGGCGAGCTGTTCGCGGATCGCGGCGTGC
This sequence comes from Solirubrobacterales bacterium, assembly GCA_025964175.1. Lineage (GTDB taxonomy): Bacteria > Actinomycetota > Thermoleophilia > Solirubrobacterales > Solirubrobacteraceae > Capillimicrobium. Next base: position 8,123 of record JAOPZL010000241.1, on the reverse strand, counting down.
GGGAGTCCGACGTCGGCCATCAGGGCAAGCGTCTCGATCCGCCGCAGCGCCTCCTCGGCCGAGCCCGCGTGGACGGTCGAGAGCGAGCCGTCGTGTCCCGACCCCATCGCGGCGAGCATGTCCAGCGCCTCCGGTCCTCGGCACTCGCCGACGACGATCCGGTCCGGGCGCATGCGCAGGGCGTTGCGCACGAGACGGCGGATGGAGACCTCGCCGCGCCCCTCGACCCCGGCCGGTCGCGCCTCCAGCCGCACGACGTGCGGCTGCTGGAGGCGCAGCTCGGCGGCGTCCTCGATCGTCACCACCCGCTCGTCGGCGCCGATGAAGGACGACAGGGCGTTGAGCGTCGTCGTCTTCCCCGAACCGGTGCCCCCGCTGACGAGGATGTTCAACCGCGCCTGCACCGCGCGGCGCATCACGTCGCGCAGCGGCGCGGTCCAGGTGCCGAGCTCCACCAGCTCGTCGGGCGTGAAGCCGCGCCGGCGGAAGCGGCGGATGGTCAGCACCGGACCATCCAGCGCGAGCGGCGCGATGATCACGTTCACCCGGGAACCGTCGGGCAGCCGCGCGTCGACCAGCGGTTGCGCCTCATCGACGCGCCGCCCGAGCGGCGCGAGGATGCGCTCGATCGCGTGGCGCAGCGCCGCCGGGTCCTCGAAGCGCACGTCGGTCGGCTCGATCCGCCCGCGCCGCTCGACCCAAACCGCCCCTGGCCCGTTGACCATCACCTCGTCGACCGCGGGATCGCGCAGCAGCGGCTCCAGCGGACCCAGCCCGAACGACCGCTCCACGACGAGCTCGACCAGCCGCTCACGGGCGGGCGCGTCCAGCAGCGCCGCCTCGTGCTCGACGAGCTCCCGGATCCGCGCGTGCAGGTCCCCGCCCTCCCCCAGCGCCGCGGACTGGATCAGCCGCTCACGCAGGCGGTCGGCGAGGTGGTGCAGAGGATGCATGGCCGCCCAAGGGCGGCGGGAGCGAGAACTCGCCCCCTAGCGAATGACCGAGCGGACCCGCGACCGCCGCATGATCCCCAGGAGCGTCACGAGCGAGATCGCGGCGATCGCGAGGGGCGCCCCCGCGTCGCCGACGCCGCCCGAGAGCGCTCCGCCACCCGCGGAGCCGATCATCTGGCCGCCCGCCCAGGCGAGGTTCACCAGCGCGAACCCCATGCCGAGGTGCAGTCCGGCGGCCTCGCCGCCGTCGGAGACGAGCGCCATCGCCGGGCCCCAGAAGAGCCCGAGCGCGGCGGTGATCGCCACCATCGAGACCGCGAGCGGGAGGACCGTGTTCGGCAGCGTGAACACGCACAGCAGCACCGTCGAGATGAGCAGGCCGACGCGGATCGGGAGCAGCCGGCCGCGACGGTCGGACAGGCGTCCGATCGCGGGCGAGATCGCGGCCTCGACGCCGGCGGCGATGAGGAAGGTCGCTCCCACCGCGGCGCCGCCCGCGCCGAGCTCGTCCAGGCGCAGGGCGCCGATCACGCTCACCGCGCCGAACGCGATCGCCGGAAGCCCGACGAGCCACATCGCGACCAGGAGGTCGGGGCGCCGCAGCGCGGGCCACAGCGCGGCCAGCCCGGGGGCCTCCTGGATGGGCGGCGGCGGGGTCTTGAGCGCCCACACGGCGAGGGTGGCGCACAGCACGACCACGGAGCTGAAGACGAGCTGCGGCGAGGTCAGCTCGGCGATCCCGCCGACCACCGGGCCGAGCAGCCCACCGGCGACGGCGGCGCCGAGAGCGGTGCCGATCATCTGCCCCCGTTGGGCCGCGGGTGCGGACCCGACCAGCCAGGAGAGCGCCCCGGCCCACGAGCACGCGCCGGCGATCCCCTGCACGAAGCGCGCGATGTCCAGCACCGCGGCGTGCCGGGCGAACCCGAACGCCAGGCTGGAGGCGCACAGCAGCGCGAGCGCGACGAGCACGGTCCGCCGGGGACCGAAGCGCGCGGCGATGAGTCCCGCCGGCAGCGACCCGAGCAGCGTTCCGGCCGGGTAGGCGGCGGCGAGGATCCCGGCGCCCCCGTGGGACAGACCGAGCTCGTCGACGTAATGCGGCAGCAGCGGCGCCACGACGGCGTAGAACATCGTGTCGACGAGGACGATGGCGGAGGCGAGGAAGACGAGACGGCGCACTGCGGCGCAATGATGGCGTCTGGCCTCCCCGACGGCGCCGTGACACCGCGGGACTACAGCGTGTCGGCCACCGCCAGTCCGGCGCGGGCGTGGCCGCGGTCACCGGCCGCGCGGGGGAGCAGGCGCAGCTCGCGCGCGAACGACTGCGCGGCCGCGAGGTAGACCGCCTGGCGCACGGTGACGCGCAGCGTCGCCTCCACGCGGGCGCCGGCCCGGTCTCCCGCGTTGGCGGTCGCGGGATGGACGCCGAGGACCTCGACGTCCTGCAGCGCGAGCTCGGTGCGGCCCGCCGCGCCATCCCCGCGCTCCCGCGTGACGAGCACGTCGACCCGGCCGCCGGTGTGGATCGTCGACACCGACCCGACGGCCACGACATCGACCACCCGCTCCCCACGGCTCACGGGCGCGCCCGGTTGCATCGCCGACGCGCTCGCGACCAGTGCCGGCGTGACGTCAGCGCCCGCCGGCGTCGCGGTCGAGACGCGCAGGCCGACGAGCTGCTGCGGATCGTCCGCGGCGCTGCTCGGCGCGAATCGCGCCGGGACCTGCCGCAGGGTGAGGTCGTCAGGTCGCAGCGTGCGGCCCGGCGCCAGCGGCCGCGCGGCGACGACCACCCCGACGCTCGGCCCGAGCTTGCGCCGCAGCGCAGCCTCGCGGCCCGCGACGTCGGACGCGGCCAGCCCACCGAGCAGCAGCGCCAGCCCGGCCAGCAGGATCCCCCGCCGCCTCGGGCTCACCGCAGCGACCGCCGTGGAGCCGGCCGCGCGACGCCGGCGGTGCGGACCCCCGCGAGGATCTCCGCCGGGTCGATCGGTGCCGCGGGAGCCGGCGCGGCGGGACCGGCGTCGTGCGCCCCGGCGTCATCGGCGATCTGCGCGGTGCGCGTGACGCTCTCCCCCGGCAGCTCCAGCACCAGGCGGCATCCGCCCGCGATCCGCTCGTCGCGCACCGTTCCGCCATGCCGGCGCGCCGCTTCGGTGGCGATCGCCAGGCCGCGACCGCGGCTGCCCCGGCCCGCACGCCGGCGACGTGCCAGCGCGGAGACCGAGGCGGGGAGACCGGGGCCGGCGTCCTGCACCTCGAAGCGCACCCGGCCACCGGTTCCGGCGCGGACGCGCAGGACGACCGTGCCCGTGCCGTGCTCCAACGCGTTGCCGACGAGGTTGCCCAGCGCCTGGGCCAGCCGCGCGCGATCGCCGCGGACGACCAGCGGCCCCGTGCCGAAGCCGAGGAGCGGCTCGTCGATCCGCAGCCCGCGTCCGGTCGGCCAGGCCAGCGGCGCCCAGCTGGCGAGCACCTGCTCCAGCAGGTCGTGCGCGTCCACTGCCTCGGCCACGACGCGCGGCGGGCGGCCACACCGGGCCGCCTCGAGGTCGTCGAGCGCGATCGCCGCGCGGGCCAGCTCGTGGTCGACCGGAGCCAGCCCGACCCAGCCGCGCTCGCGCCCGGCCGTGTGCAGGGCCAACCGGGCGGCGGTCATCGGGCCGCGCAGCTCGTGGACGGCTCGCGCGATCCGCTCCAGCCGGCGCAGGGCCAGCATCCACGCCGCGACCGCCGCCCCGAACAGCACCCACACCGCGACCCCGCACACCACGACCGCGATCACAGGACCATCTCCAGAGGCAGGTCCACGAGCCGATACCCGACGCCCCACACGTTCACGACGAACCCGCCCCCGAGCTTCGTGCGCAGCCGGCAGGCGTGGGAGTCCAGCGTCCGGGTCGTCCCCAGCGACTCGTGCCCCCAGACCGATCGCAGCAGCTCGAGCTTCGTGAACACCCGGCCCGGATCGCTGGCCAGGAGGCGCAGCAGCGCGAACTCCTTCTGTGAGAGCACGACCCGTTCCCCGCGCAGGCGGACGTCCCGCGCCGCGGGGTCGACGACGAGCTCGCCGATGCGCACCCGCGTCGCGCCACGCCGGCGTTCGGCCCGGCGCAGCAGAGCGCCGATCCGCGCTCTCAGCTCGGGATAGGAGAAGGGCTTGCAGAGGAAGTCGTCGGCTCCCTTCTCCAGTCCGCGCACGCGGTCCAGCTCGTCGGCGCGGCCGCTGAGCAGGAGCAGCGGCGTGCTCGGATCCAGGCGGGTCGCGGTGCCGTCGGCCTCGCGGACGGCGCGGACGAGGTCCAGCCCCGAGCCGTCGGGCAGGCCGACATCCACGATGGCGATGTCGGGGTACTGGCGCTCCAGCATCCTCAGCCCGTCGCGGACCCGGGCGGCGACGATCAGCTCATAGCCGTCGGCGGTCAGGTTGTCGGCCAGGAACGTGCGGGTCGTGTCGTCGTCCTCGACGACCAGGACCGTGAAGGCTGCGTCGTTCATGCGCACCCAAGGCCGCACGCGCACGAAACTCGCCCCCCTTGGCCACGACTCTGCGCTGACGAACCCCGGTCAGCCCCCGCCGCCGTACGCCGCGACGTCCAGGAAGACCCACGGGACCCAGATCGCCACCACGCCGAGCAGGCCGAGCAGCGAACGCCGCCCGGCTCCCGGCGCACCGCGCCACCAACCGCGCCACCAACGCGCGGCGGCCCATCCGGCGACGACGACGTCGCAGCCCGCCAGCGCCGGCAGCCCGCCGACGACCAGCGGCGAGTGGCGGTACGTCGCCGCCGGATCGCCCAGCGTGCCGACCGTCAGCACGACCGCGGCCAGCGGCAGCATCAGCACCATCCAGCCGCACGCCACGACGCACGTCTGGCGCAGCAGCTCGCGCACGAGCAGCACGGCGCTGGGCGTCGCGTCGGTCATCACCGCGGTGATCGGCTCATGGCGCGAGCTCCCGCAGCCGCCCCGCCAGCCAGTCGACCCGCAGCTCGTGCTCGGGCTTCATCAGGACGCTGCGCAGCACGCGCGCGCCGTCGGCGTCGCGCGCGACGCCGGGGCCGAACACGGCCTCCCCCACGCGCAGCGAGCTCAGGAAGACCGGGTCCTGCGCGTCGCCGGCCATCCCGGCCGCGAGCATCGCCGCGCTCGCCGTGTCGATCTGCGACAGCGACCCCCGCCGCGGGTGGTAGACCACGATGTCGAGCTCGGGCTCCAGCAGCAACGCGAGGCGTTGGTCGTCGCGCAGCGCATCGGCCAGTGCCAGCGCCGCCCGCCGGCACGCGGCGAGCATCGCCCCCAGGCCCGGCTCGTCCGGTCCGCGCAGCGGAAACACCTGCAAGGTGAGCCACAGCGCGGCCGCGGCGGCTCCCGCGCGCGAGCACTCCAGCGAGATCTCGCCGAGGTGCAGCTCCTCGGAGGTGAAGTACGTGTAGGGCGAGTCGTGGCGGTACAGCGCGCCGACGGCGGGGTCGGCGAACAGCACCGCGCCGCATCCGTACGGCTGCAGCCCGTGCTTGTGGGGATCGACGACGATCGAGTCACAGGCGGCGATCGCGCGGAAGGGAGCTCCCGCGACGCCCGCAGTCCCGCCCGCGCCCGCGCCATCGTCCGCAGCCAGCAGCGCGTAGAACCCGCCGTACGCCGCGTCGACGTGGACGCGGAACCCGTACCGCTCGCGCAGCTCGAGCACGTCCTGGACGCGGTCGATCGCACCCACGCCCGTCGTCCCCGTCGTGACCACCACGGTCCCGACGTCCCCCCGCCGCAGTTCCGCCTCCACCGCGTCCACGTCCAGCCGCCCGAACGCGTCGGCGGCCACGGCCCGCGACTGGACGCCGAGCACCTGGCACATGCGCCCGTGCGTGTAGTGCGCCTGCTCGGAGTGCAGGACCACCGTCCCGGGATGCAGCTCGCGCGCGACCCAGAGCGCCTCCAGGTTCGCGATCGTCCCCGACGAGGTCAGGTGCCCGAGCCACGGCGCGGTCAGCCCGAACATGCCGGCCAGCTCGTCGACGACCTCCCGCTCCAGGCCGCTCGTCCCGGGCCCGCCGTCCAGCGCGTGGTTGTTGGGGTTGATGAGCATCGCGGCCAGGTAGCCGGCCGCCGCGACCGCGTGCGGCGGCTTGAGCATCTGGCCCGCGTAGCGCGGATGGAAGAACGGATAGTGGTCGCCCATGCGCTCGGTGAAGCGATCCCACGCGCCCGCCAGCACCTCCGGATCGGCGACCGAGGCCGGATGCGGATCGACCGCTCCGAAACGTCCTTCCCAGGCCTCGATCATCGCGCTGGCCTGTGCCAGCATGGCTGCGCGCGGGGTCATGGGCGGGACCGTAGTGAAAGTTTGCGCCCAGCCCTGGTTCTGAAGGAGGAATTGGGAAGAATGCCGCGACGGCGCGCCAAGCCTCCCCTGGGCGAGCCGACTCCCACATGGATACTCAGAAACGCGGCAACTACAACTCCGGCGAGGACTTCGTCCTCGAATACGGCGAGCTCCGGTTCACCTTCAACGAGCGCGACTTCCAAGAGCGCTGTGAGCAGGCGGCGATGAAGCTCGGCTTCGTCCGCGGCCGGCTCGGTGAATCCGAGCTCGAGGACCTGGTCAACCTCGCCGTCAACGGCGAGATCCCCGACCCGACCTCCGACCTCGGCGAGCACGTCAACGACTGCTGGCCCGACCTCGTCGGCCCGGCCGAACGATCGCTCGTGCACTGGCTGCGCCGGCTGGTCTTCCGCTCGGCATGGCTGGACCAGCGCGTGAAGGAGGGAGAGCTCGACGTCGCCTTCGACGCCGAGTCCCAGTCCTTCGCCTACGTGCAGCCCGAGCGCGACGGCGAGCCGATCGAGCTCGCCCAAGAGCCCTCCTGGGGTCGCGTCGCCTACCTGCCGCGATAGCGGGCGAGGCTCGCGACCTGCCGCGCGACGCAATCGCGCGGCAGGTGGCGAACCGCTCAGCCTGACTAGCCCAGAGCCGCCGCGCGCGCCTGGGCGATCGCGTCGGCTCCGGCGGCGCCGACGAGCAGCTCCGGGCGCAGCGTCCCGCTGACGACGAGGTCGAGCGCGGGGAAGCGGCCGGTCGAGGTCAGCGTCACGTCGAGCGCGATGACCGTCGTCTCGCCGCCGACCGGCTCGTCGGCCGTGGCGATGATGGTCAGCGAGCCGCCCTCGGGGATGTCCCGGGCGGCGGCCAGCGTGCGGCGAGCCGCGGTGACGGGCAGCGACGTGAGCGAGTCGATGAGCACGACGGCGTTGCCGCCGCGCGCGGCGATCCGCTTGCCGGTGTCGACAGCGCGCTCGATGGCGCCGGCCTGGGCGTCGGCCGAGGCGGCCAGCGACAGCGCCGCGACGGGCTCCAGCTCGCCGGACTTCCACTCGCCGATCTCCTCGGGGCGGGCGCCGGCCAGGACGACCGAGACCTCCAGCTCCTCCTGAGCCGACAGCGCCACCGCGAGGCGCTTGAGCGCCTCGGTCTTCCCGGCGCGGGCGGCGCCGGTGATCGTCACGCGGGAGCCGCGGCCGAGCGGGGTGAGCCACTCGATCGCCTTCAGCGTCGCGTCGTCGGTGCCCAGGGCGAAGCGCTGGGTCGGGAACGCGGCCGCGAGGTCGTCGAACGGCGTGCCCTCGGTGACCTCGTCGGCCGAGCGGCCGTTGATGGTGTCGATGCGCACCAGCGACGGGTAGCGCTCCGAGCGGCGCGGCGAGCGGACCGGGCCGGCGACCTTGTCCCCGGACACCAGCTCGCACCGGCGCACCTGCGCGGCGGAGATGTAGACGTCGTCGTCGGACGGGTCGGGCGGGCTGACGCGCAGGAAGCCCGAGCCGTTGCCCAGGAGCTCGACGGTGCCGTCGGCGATCTTCTCGGGGCCGCTGTCGCGCGAGTCGTCCTCGTCGCGATCGCGGTCCCGGCCACCGCTCTCGCGGCCACCGCTCTCGCGGGCGCCGGCGTCACGGCCGCCGGCGTCACGGCCGCCGGCGTCACGGCCGCCGTTGTCGCGGCCGCCACGCGAACGGCGCGACCGTGTCGGCTCGGTCTCGGTGTCCTCGTCGCGGTCCCGGCTGCCGCGCGAACGGCGCGAGCGGCTGGCCGCGGCTGCCTCGGCCTCGGCCTCGGTCTCGACGTCGTCGTCGCGGCCGGCGCCCCGGCCGCCGCGCGAACGCGTCGATGCG
>JAOPZL010000093.1 GCA_025964175.1 Solirubrobacterales bacterium | reverse complement strand
GCCGCGCTCGGACGCCGCGGCCGCCCCGCCTTCGGCCGCCGCGCGATGCGCCTGGGCGACGCCGGCTGGGACGTCGCCGGGCTGCAGTTCCTGCTCGCCGGCCGCGGCTTCCCGTCGGGCCGCTTCGACGGCGGCTTCGGCCTCCACGTCCGCGACGCGGTGCGCCGCTTCCAGCGCTTCGCCGGGCTGCCGGCCGATGGCATCGGCGGGCCGGCGACCCGGGTCGCGCTGCACCGGCCGGTCGCCCGCTCGCCACTGTCGCTCATCGCGCCCGTGCGCGCGCCGATCGGCGACCGCTACGGCGCCCGCGGCGACCGCTGGCACACCGGCCTGGACTACCCGGCGGCCGGCGGAACGCTGGTCACCGCCGCCCGGTCAGGCCGCGTCGAGCAGGCCGGCTGGGCACCCGACGGCTACGGCATCCGGGTCGTGATCGCCCACGGCGCGGGCGTGGAGACGCTGTCGGCGCACCTGTCGGTCGCGCTCGTGCGCCCCGGGGCCCGTGTGGCGACGGGCACGCCGATCGGGCGCGTCGGCGCCACCGGCCACGCGACCGGCCCGCACCTGCACTTCGAGCTGCTGGTCCGCGGCGCGCGCGTCGACCCGCTCGGCGCGCTCACGGGCCGGGCCGGCCCTCCTCGTTGATCTCGTGCCGTCAGCGGGCCGTGGCGCGACGGAGGCGGCCAGTGGGGCAGAATCCCAGCGATGGGCAGCCACGAAACCGGTTCGTTCACCTACTCCAACCCGCAGGCCATCCATTGGGGACCTGGCTCGCTGGCACAGCTGGCGCCCGAGCTGCAGCGGCTGGGGGTCGGCCGCGCGGCCGTGGTGACGACCCGGTCCCTGCTCTCGGGCACCGACCTCGTCGCGCGCGTGCGCGGAGCCCTCGGCGAGGCGCAGGCACCGGCGACCGAGGTGATCGGCCAGCACGCGCCGATCTCCGAGATCGCGTCCGCGACCGAACGGGCGGGCGTGGCCGAGGTGGACGGGATCGTCAGCTTCGGCGGCGGCAGCGCGATCGACGGGGCGAAGATGATCGCGGCCACCCTGGCCGAGCGCCGCGGGCTCGCACCGGCCGACGTCCCGCACGTCGCCATCCCGACGACGCTGTCGGTGGCCGAGCTGTTCGGCGGCGGCGGCCTCACCGACGCGGCGGGCGACAAGAAGCCGATGCAGGGCGTCAGCCGCCCGCTCGACGCGGTCATCTATGACGCCGAGCTGACGGTGGCGACGCCGCTGGACCTGTGGCTCTCCAGCGGCATCCGTGCGCTCGACCACGCGGTCGAGGGCGTGCTCGCCGAGGGCGCTCATCCGTTCTCCGACGTCCTCGCGCTGGAGGCGGTGCGCCGCCTGTTCGCGTCGCTGCCCCAGGTCAGGTCCGACCCGAGCGACCTCGCGGCCCGCACCACCAACCAGCTCGCGGCGTGGTTCTCCTACACGCTCCCGCAGCAGTCGGCGTTCGGGCTCAGCCACGTCATGGGCAAGCAGATCGGCGCGCGCCACGGCATTCCCCACGGCGTGACGTCGTGCCTCCTGCTGCCCCACGTGATGCGCTACATGGCGCCCCGCGAGCCGCAGCGGATGGCAGCGCTGGCCGAGGCGACGGGCTCGGAGTCGGCCCCCGACGCCGTGGCGGAGCTCGTCGCCACGCTAGGGCTGCCGCAGCACCTCGCCGACTTCGGCGTCGGCGAGGCGGACCTGCGCCGGGCCGCCGAGGAGCTCGCGGGGCGCCATCCGGCCGAGGAGCTGTGGGGGATCTACCGCGCGGCGCTGTAGCGCGTCGGCGGGCGCGAAGTCCGAGTCAGCGGGCGCCGAAGTCGTTCGTGTAGGTCGCGCCCTGCCCGCCGTCGGGGGTGCCGATGGCGATGCCGATGCCGCTGTTGCGGTAGGAGCGGTTGAGGATGTTCGCGCGGTGGCCGGGCGAGTGCATCCATTGGTTGACGATCTGCGCGGGGGTGGCGAGGTAGCCGCCGCCCCAGGCGATGTTCTCCCCCGACGTCCGGCCGGAGTACCCGGCGGCGTGGATGCGCGCGCTGAAGTCACGCCCGCTGAGGTTCGTGTGGGAGAAGTACCGGCGCACGACCATGTCGGCGGAATGGCGCTGGGCGGCGGTCTGGAGCCGGCGGTTGCTGCTCAGCGGCCGCAGGCCGGCGTTCCGGCGTTGTCCGTTGATCAGGCAGAGCACGGTGGTGCGCAGGGCGGGACCGTTGGCCGGCGACGGCATGGCGTTCGCGCCGGCGCAGTGCTTGGACGCTGCGTGGGCGGTGACGGGGGTGCGGGGAGCAGGCGCGGCGCTCGCGTTCGCGGCCACGGCAAAGAGCGCGACCAGCAGCACAGCGGCCAGCGCGCGAAGGCGTGATGGCATGGGGAACCTCGGTGGAGGGGACGGGACTGCGGGTCCCGGAGGGCCCGGGCAGTGCCGGCTCAGAGAGCGACGGGCACCGCCGCCGGGGGAGCTGCCGCTTGTCGCGGGGCCGCCCTCATCGGCTGTCTGGAAGACAGTTTGCGGGTCCGAACCATCGGGCGCATCGGGCGAATGGACGGACTTCGCGGGCCGCCGAGTGGTGGCCCCGGACGCCGTGGGCGCCGGGTGCTCCTAGGTCATCTGGCGGGTGTCACCGCGGCGACGCGCGTCCCGTGGCCGTCGAGTCCGACCTCCTCGACCCGATCGCGACGACAGCGTCGGCGAGCCGCAGGAGCGCGCGACGATCGCGTCAGGAGGTCAGCTGCGTGGTCGCGGCGCGGCCGTCGAAGCGCCAGTACACGGTCCGTCCACTGGAGCCCAGCGACCCGGCGTCCAGCCCCGGGCCCGCGGCGGCGATGTGCGTCCCGTGGCCGTCGAGCAGCACGAGCTGCGCGGGGGCGCGCAGCATGATCGCCAGCGCGCCGTGCGGGCTGATGGCGATCGCGGACACGTGGCCGGCCCGCGCGAACGTGTGGCGGACGAAGCGGTGGCCGTCCGCGAGCCGCGTCACGACGATCCGCGTGTCGCACGGAGCGGCCGGGCCGGCGCAGCGCTGGTCGGCGAAGACGGCGCGCCCGGCGCCGAGCTGGAAGTTCGACGGGCCCGGGTTCCCGTGGGCGGCGGTCAGCCAGCGCGAGGGCCCGGACCGCGGACAGGCGTAGAACGCGCCGGCGGCGCGGACGACCCGCGCCTGCTCGTCCGCGGCCACGGT
>JAOPZL010000079.1 GCA_025964175.1 Solirubrobacterales bacterium | reverse complement strand
GACAAGGTCCGCGACCGCTACGCCACCGGCGAGGCGACGCTGGCGGCCGACGCAGCGCGGATGCGGACCGGCGCGAAGCACGCCGGGCAGCTCGCGGCCGGGACCGCCTCCGGCGCGGGCCGCTTGGCCGCCGGGGCCGCCCGCGGCGCCCGCGAGCGGATCCCGATCGGCCGCTCGCGCTGAAATCCGAGGGCCCCGATGACGTTCACCCGCTGTTCGACGGAGCGCCGACGACACCCGGCGGCCTACGCCTGCGTCTGCCCCGTCTTCACCGGCGGCTCCCAACCCGCGGCGCGCGCCGCCGTCTTGACCGCCGCCGTCAGCGTGTCGATGTCGTAGACGCCCTGGTGGCGCCGGCCGTTGATGAAGAAGGTCGGCGTTCCGGACACGCCGCTGCTGTCCGCGCTCTGCACGTCCTCGGCCACCCGTGGCGCGTAGCGGCGGCGGCGCAGGTCTTCGGAGAAGCGATCCAGGTCGAGGCCGATCGCGTCGGCGTCGCGGTAGAGGTCCATCGACCGCAGCGAGTCCTGGTTCTCCATGAGCAGATCGTGCATCTCCCAGAAGCGGCCCTGCGCTCCGGCCGCCTCGGCCGCCTCCGACGCCGCCTGGGCATCGGCGTGGACGTCGGTCAGCGGCAGGTGGCGGAAGACGTAGCGCAGCTCGTCGGGCAGGTGGTCGAGCAGCTTCTGGATGGTCGGCGCTGCATGCCCGCAGTACGGGCACTCGTAGTCGCCGTACTCGACGAGCGTGACCGGGGCGTCGACGCGCCCGCGGATGTGGTCGCGGTCGGGGTCGACGTCGTCATCGAGGTCGACGATCGTCTCGGCGACGCTGCCGAGCTGGCGGGCGCGCACCTCGGCGGGCAGGCGCTTCATGAGCTGCAGCGACAGCCACGCCAGCCCCGGCGCGAGCACGACGGTCGCCAGCACGCCGATCTTCGCCTCGTCCAGCAGCGGTCCGCGGAAGGCGAGCGTGGCGACCAGCAGCGAGACGGTGAAGCCGATCCCCGCCGACGTCGCGATCCCGAAGAGCGCCGGCCGCGTGATCGTCATCCGGGCGCCGCCGAAGATCCGCAGCTCGGCCAGCCGCGCCGCGACCATGATCCCCAGCGGCTTGCCGATCAGGTAGGCGGCGACGATGCCGAGCGTCACGGGCGATCTCGCCGCCGCCGACAGCGACTCGCCGGTCAGGTGGATGCCCGCGTTGGCCAGCGCGAAGAGCGGCACGATCACGCGGCTGGTCCACGGGTGCAGCAGGTACTGCAGGCGCTCGTTGGGCGAGATCGCCGCCACGAGGCTCGCGCGCGCCGAGTACGCCAGCTCCGGCGTCGGCTGCTCGCGGAACGCGCGGGCGATCTCGGTGCTGCGCTCGAGGTCGACGCGGGCGGGCGGGTAGGCGCTGGTGATCAGCCCGATGGCCAGCCCGGCGATCACCGCGTCCACGCCCGACTCGAACATCGCGAGCCAGATCCCGACGCCGACGAGCACCGCGGCCGGCCCGCGCCACGCCGACCCGGCCCAGCGCAGCGCGATCAGCACCGCGAAGAGCCCGATCGCGATCGAGAGCGCCATCACCGAGACGTGATCGGTGTAGCCCAGCGCGATGACGAGCAGCGCCGCGAGGTCGTCGATGACCACGACGGTGAGCAGGAAGACGCGCATGCGGATCGCGCGGCCGCGGGTCAGCAGGGCGAGCACGCCGAGGGCCAGCGCCGTGTCGGTCGAGATCGCCGCGCCCCAGCCGGCGGCTCCGTCGCCCCCGCCGTTGATCAGCAGGTAGACCAGGACCGCCCCCGCCATGCCGCCCAGCGAGCAGCAGACGGGCACCGCGAGCCGCGCCCGCTCGCGCAGCTCGCCGAGGTCCATCTCGCGCTTGGCCTCCAGGCCGACGACGAGGAAGAAGAGGGTCATCAGCCCCTCGTTGACCCAGCCCCGCAGGTCGGTCGCCAGCGAGTGGCTGCCGATCGTGAGCGCCAACCGCGTCGACCACGCCGACTCGTAGGAGTGCGGCGCGATGTTCGCCCAGGACAGCGCGGCGACCGCCGCGACGGCGAGCACGACGGCCCCGCCGGTCTCCGCGTAGAGGAACCCGCGGATCGGCGCCGCGAGGTTGCGCGCCCACGCGGTGCGCCCTGCGGCGGGGATGGTGACGTCGACGGCCACCCCGAAATCCTCTCAGGCGCCGAGGCCCAGCAGGGGCGCGCCGTCGCGCCAGGCGGCGAACGCCTTCACGGCATCGCCGAGGAAGACGCCGGAGCTCCGCCGCGACGCGCGCTCACAGGTCCCGTTCCAGCACGCACTCCAGTGCCGGCCGCTGCGGCGTCGTGCGCTCCAGGCGCATCGTCGCCCGCCGCCCCTCGAAGCGCAGCGTCACGATCTGGTTGTCGAACCACGGCCCGCCGCCGACCCGCTCCCACTCCAGCGGCGGCTTCTTGACGCCCGCGGCGCGCGCCAGCCGGGTGGTCACCACCGTCGCCGCCCGCGATCCGGCGAAGCGGATCATGCGCCGCTCGCGCGTGTTCAGCGGGTTGCGGATGGGCGAGCAGACCGCCTGGTAGACGCGGGAGTCGCCGTCGCCGCCGCCGGGCAGCGACGCCTCCATGAGGTAGGCGTGGTGGACGTCGCCCGAGAGCGCGACGATCGTCGCGGGCGGCCGGCGCTCCCCGTGCTCGTCCGTGTCGGCGCGCGCGCCCGACGCGACCTCCCCGACCAGCTTGGCCAGCCGGCGGAACGAGGACTGGAACGCGGCCCAATGCTCGAGGTCCAGCCCCTGGCGCAGCTTCTCGCCGGCGCGGGCCGCCAGCCGGCCCCACGCGCCATCGGCAACCGCCTCGTCCCACGCCTCGAGCTCGTGCATCCCGTGCTCCATCAGCCACGGCAGCGACGTCCCGATCAGCAGGTGGTCGCGCGCGCCCCCGGCCGTCTCCTCGACCCATCGCCACTCGGCCTCGTCGAGCATCGAGCGCGCGCCGGGGTCGAGCACGCGGCTGGCCCGGGAGTCGACGACGAGGAGGCGCACGCCGTCGAAGTCGCGGCGGTAGCTCCACTGCGCGCCGTCGGTCTCGCGGTCGGCGCGGCGGGCGAACTCGCGCAGCTGCGGGCCGCCGTCCCCGCCCTGCGCCGTGGCGTCGCGCACCATCGCCAGGAGGTCGTCGGTGGCGAGGTCGGCCGGCGACAGGTTCCCCAGGTGCTGGTAGCACCAGTACGACATCAGCGCGCCCTCGATGCGCTCCTGCCACCACGATTTCTCGCGCATGGCGGCGACCCAGTCGCGCGACGTGTTCCAGTCGTCGTGCACGTCGTGGTCGTCGAAGATCATCACCGACGGGACCGTCGACAGCAGCCAGCGCATCGTGGGCTCGCCCCACGATTCCGCGTAGAGGCGGGTGTATTCCTCGAAGTCCGCGATCTCCTCGCCGGGCGGCTGCGAGACGTCGCGGCGCGCGCGGATGTAGGCCGCGGTCTGCGGCGAGACCTCGTCGGCGTAGACCTGGTCGCCGAGGAGCAGCAGCGCGTGCGGCCACTCGTGCGGCTCGTGGTCGAGCATCCGCACGGCGAGCGCCCGCAGGGCGTCGACCTCGCGCCCGCGCTCGTCATCGTCCTTGGAGAGCGCCCACGGCGCGGTGTGGGGCACGCTGATCCGGCACGAGCCGAAGGCCAGCTCGAGCGGATCGCCGTCGGCAGGGGTGCGGATCACCGACGGCGGGAAGCGGCTCTCCTCCCCCGGCCAGACGCGCTCGCCGTCGAGCTCCACCTCGTAGGCGGTGACCGTCCCGGGCTCCAGGCCGTCGATGCAGACGATCGCGAAGTGGTGGCCCTCGACGTGGAACGTCCGCGCGCGGTGCCCGAGCACCGAGACCTCGCAGGGCGCGCTCGTCTCGACCCACACCGTGGCCTGGGTGGGCCCGGCGTAGCGCAGCAGCGGCCCGAGGACGAGCTCAGACAGCGGCGGCGCTCAGCTCGTAGCGGCGGCGGATGTCGTACAGGGTGGTGCGTTCGGCGGCGGGGCGGCCGGCTTGGTGGGCGGCGGCGATGAGTTGGGGTGGGTCGAGCTTGGTGCCGTGGTAGGAGCCGGCCAGG
>JAOPZL010000074.1 GCA_025964175.1 Solirubrobacterales bacterium | reverse complement strand
TCTTGCGCATTCGGAGCGCATGTGTCAAAATCTCAGTCCAAGTCACTGAGATCTTCACGAAGGACCCATGAACCCGGATCGATTCACCATCAAGTCCCAGGAGGCCATCCGCGCGGCGAACCAGCTCGCCGAGGCGCGTCGCAACCCGCAGGTCACGCCCGAGCACCTGCTGTCGGTCCTCCTCGAGCAGGAGGGCGGCATCGTCGTCCCGGTCCTGCGCAAGCTCGGCGTCTCGCCCGACGCCGTCCGCCGCGACCTCAACCCCTCCCTCGACGGCCTGCCCAAGCTGAGCGGCGGCTCGGAGGCCCCCGGTCCCTCGTCCGAGCTGGCCGCGGTCATCCGCGCCGCCGAGCACGAGATGCGCGAACTCAAGGACGAGTACGTCTCCGCCGAGCACCTGCTGCTTTCGCTCGCGGGCCACAACTCCAAGGCGGGCGAGGTCCTGCGCGCGCTCGGCGCGACGAAGGCGGCGCTGCTCGACGCGCTGGCCCAGGTCCGCGGCGCCCACCGCGTCACCGACCAGTCCCCCGAGGACAAGTACCAGGCGCTGGAGAAGTTCGGCGTCGACCTCACCACCGCCGCGGAGGAGGGTCGCCTGGACCCCGTCGTCGGCCGTGACGAGGAGATCCGCCGCGTGATCCAGGTGCTCAGCCGCCGGCGCAAGAACAACCCGGTCCTGATCGGCGACCCCGGCGTCGGCAAGACGGCGATCGTCGAGGGCCTCGCCCAACGCATCGTCTCCGGCGACGTGCCCGAGTCGCTGCGCGACCGCCGCGTCATCTCGCTGGACATCGGCGCGCTGCTGGCCGGCTCGAAGTACCGCGGCGAGTTCGAGGAGCGCCTCAAGGCGGTCCTCTCGGAGATCAAGGAGGCCGGCGGACAGGTCATCCTCTTCATGGACGAGCTGCACACGATCGTCGGCGCGGGCGCGGCGGAGGGCGCGGTCGACGCGGCGAACCTGCTCAAGCCGATGCTGGCGCGCGGCGAGCTGCGCGCGGTCGGCGCGACCACGCTGGACGAGTACCGCAAGCACATCGAGAAGGACGCCGCGCTCGAGCGCCGCTTCCAGCCGGTGAACGTCGGCGAGCCGACGGTCGCCGACACGATCGCGATCCTGCGCGGGCTGAAGGAGCGCTACGAGGTCCATCACGGCGTCCGCATCCAGGACTCCGCGCTGATCGCCGCCGCGACGCTCTCCAACCGCTACATCGCCGACCGCTTCCTGCCCGACAAGGCGATCGACCTGATCGACGAGTCGGCATCGCGGCTGCGCATCGAGATCGACTCGCGTCCCGAGGAGATCGACGTCCTCGAGCGGCGCATCATGCAGCTGCAGATCGAGCGCACCTCGCTGGAGAAGGAGTCCGACGAGGGCTCGGCCGCCCGCCGCGAGACGATCGAGGAGGAGCTGGCCGGGCTGCGCGAGCAGGCCGACGCGATGACCGCCGAGTGGCAGGCCGAGAAGGAGGCCATCCAGGGCGTGTCGGCCGCGCGCGAGCAGCTCGAGCAGGCCAAGGTCGAGCTCGACCGCGCCCAGCGCGAGGGCGACCTGTCGCGGGCCGCCGAGCTGCGCTACGGGATCATCCCCGAGCTCGACCGCACGGTCGCCGAGGGCGAGGCGCGCGAGGACGAGGAGCCGCGTGAGCTGAAGTTCCTCCAGGAGGAGGTCACCAGCGAGGACATCGCCGAGGTCGTCGGCCGCTGGACGGGCATCCCCGTCTCGCGCCTGATGGAGGGCGAGGTCGAGAAGCTCGTGCACATGGAGGAGCGCCTGCACCGGCGCGTCGTCGGCCAGGAGGAGGCGGTCACCGCCGTCTCCGATGCCCTGCGGCGCTCGCGGGCCGGGCTGTCGGACCCCGACCGCCCGATCGGCACGTTCCTGTTCCTCGGCCCGACAGGGGTGGGGAAGACGGAGCTGGCGCGCGCGCTGGCCGAGTTCATGTTCGACAGCCAGGACGCGATGATCCGCATCGACATGTCGGAGTACATGGAGAAGCACGCGGTCTCGCGGCTGGTCGGGGCGCCTCCCGGCTACGTCGGCTACGAGGAGGGCGGTCAGCTGACCGAGGCGGTCCGCCGCCGGCCCTACTCGGTCGTGCTGCTCGACGAGGTCGAGAAGGCGCACGCCGACGTCTTCAACGTGCTGCTGCAGGTGATGGACGACGGTCGCCTGACCGACGGCCAGGGCCGCACGGTCGACTTCAAGAACGTCGTGCTGATCATGACCTCCAACATCCCCGGCGGTCGCCCGGGCGCGGAGCTGCACTTCCGCCCCGAGTTCATCAACCGCCTCGACGACATCGTCGAGTTCGACGCGCTGGACCGGTCGCAGATCGGCGAGATCGTGGCGCTGCAGAGCTCCAAGGTCATCGAGCGCCTGGCCGAGCGCGGCATCACGCTGAGGCTGACCGACGAGGCGCGGACCCTGCTCGGGAACCTCGGCTACGACCCGACCTACGGGGCGCGGCCGCTGAAGCGGGTCATCCAGAAGCAGCTCGTCGACAAGCTCGCGATGGCGCTCCTGCAGGGCGTCTACGGCGAGGGCGACCTCGTCCAGGTCGATGCGGCGGACGGCGAGATCGTGCTCGAGAGCGGCGCAATGGGCGTCGGCGAGCCGGCGCTGACGCTGTAGCCAGGGGTGCCGACGGTCCGCCACCGCCGCCCATCGGGGGCGGTGGCGGCTCTCGCCGCCCGCTCGCCCGATGCGTCTCCGCCGGGCCTAGCCGACCGGGCTGCCCAGCGCCAGAGCGGCCCGTCGCGCCCGCTCGCGCGCCTGGTCCACCGTCGCGCCGATCGCGTTGACGTGCCCGAGCTTGCGGCCGGGCCGATGGCCCTTCCCGTACAGGTGGAGGGTCGCGTCCTCGACGTCGAGCGCTGCCCCGAGGCCCGCTGCACCCCACGGCGCCGGGCCGCCGAGCACGTTGACCATCACCGCGGCCGGCACGGTCGGCGCGGGGTCGCCGAGCGGCAGGTCGAGCACCGCGCGCAGGTGCTGCTCGAACTGGTCGGTCACGCAGCTGTCCATCGTCACGTGGCCGGAGTTGTGGGGCCGGCAGGCGAGCTCGTTGAGCACCAGCGCGCCGTCTGTGACGAACAGCTCGACCGCCATCACACCGGCGAGCTCGATCCTCTCGGCCAGCTCGACGGCCAGCTCGGCGGCCGCGTCCTCGACCGGCGAGGGGGCGGCGAGGATCACCTCCGTGCAGATCCCGTCGACCTGGGTGGTGCGCATCGCCGTCCACGCGCGCGCCTGCCCCGAGGGGCGCCGGGCGACCATCACCGAGATCTCGCGCGCGATGTCGACGAGCTCCTCGGCGAGCAGGCCGGCGCCGCCCGCGGTGTCGGCCAGCACCTCGGCGGCCTGCGCCGCGTCGCGCACGATCCACACGCCGCGGCCGTCGTAGCCGCCGCGGATCGCCTTCAGCACGACCGGCCAGCCGTGGGTGGCCGCGAACGCCTCGACCTCGGCCATGTCAGCGACCGGCGCGTAGGCGGGCACGGGCACCCCCTGGGCCGACAGCGTGCGGCGTTGGTGCAGCTTGTCCTGGCCGAGCAGCTTCGTCGCGGGGGCTGGGCGGATCGGGACCGGCGCGACCGCCTCGAGCGCGCGCAGGTCGTCGGGGGCCGAGAGCTCGTGATCGAAGGTGACCACGTCGACACCCGAGCGCGCGAAGGCGATCAGATCGTCACGCGAGGTCCACGTGCCGTCGAACCGCCGGGCACCGGCCAGGGCCGCGGGGCACCGCGGGTCCGGGTCGAGCACGACGACGCGGATGCCGAGGCCGATTGCGGCCTGATGGAGCATCTGCGCCAGCTGCCCGCCCCCGACGACGCCCACCACCACCGCGCTCACTCCGTCCCCAGCTCGTCCTGCAGGCGGCGGTCCTTGTCGCGCGCCTGCTCGGCCAGCTGCGCTTGGAAGCCCGCGACGCGCTCGCGGAGCGCCGGGTCGGACGCGCCGAGGATCCGCACCGCCAGCAGCCCCGCGTTGCGGGCCCCGTCGACCGAGACCGTCGCCACGGGCACGCCGGCCGGCATCTGCACGATCGACAACAGCGCGTCCATGCCGTCCAGCTTGGTGATCGCCACCGGCACGCCGATGACGGGCAGCGGCGTCAGGGAGGCCACCATGCCCGGCAGGTGCGCCGCGCCCCCGGCGCCCGCGACGATCACCTCGATCCCGCGGCCGGCGGCGGCGCTTGCGTAGGCGACCATGTCCCGCGGCGTGCGATGGGCGGAGACGACCCGCGCCTCCCAGGGCACGGCGAACTCGCTCAGCGCCTGGGCGGCCGCCTGCATCACCGACCAGTCGGAGTCTGACCCCATGATCACCGCGACGCGCGCGGTGACGCTTCCCGTGCCTTCCATGACCGATGACGCTACCGGTGCCTGCGCCCGTGCCGCGTGTCAGTCCACTCGCACGGGTACGACGACCCGCGGCACTGCCTCGGGGTTCACCGCGCGGCTCGTGTCGAACTGCAGCTGCCACGTCCCGGCCGTCGGGCGGAACGGGAACAGCCGGCGCGCCGAGGTGCGCCGGATCGAGCCGCAGTCCCCGCGCGTGCCGCCGAGGCGCACGGTCTTGGCCGCGGTGCCGTCCGGGCTGAGGTAGTGCACGTAGACCGCTCGCCCCAACCCGAACCCGAACGCCGAGAAGCGCACGAACGACAACGGCGAGGCGACCCGCGGCGCGAACGCCGCGCCGAAGCGCGTCACCCGGAAGCGCTGCACGGCGCTCGTCGTGTCACCGCCGACCGTGAGCTCGGTCGCGCGCTCGGCGACGCCCCGGGGGAGCTTCCCGCTGGGGATCGACGTGGCGAACGAGCCGTCGGCGGCCGCGACCGTCGTCGCCACGACGACGCCCTCGCGCGTGATCCGCAGCGTCTCTCCCGGATCGAATCCGCCGCCGCTGACCTGCACGGGACGGTCGGCCACGTAGCAGCGCCGGTCGGTGACGACCCACGGCGGCGGCGTTTGGGGTAGAACGACGGGCACCCGACAGGAGGCTAGAACCGATGCCCACCTTCCTCATGCTCTCGACGCTGACGCCCGAGGGCGTTCAGACGGTCAAGAACAACCCGCAGCGCATCAAGGAGGTCAACCACGAGGTCGAGCAGCTCGGTGCCACGGTCAAGGCGCAGTGGGCGACGCTCGGCCGCTTCGACTTCGTCAACATCGTCGAGGCGCCCGACGAGCAGACGATGGCGCGCGTCTCGCTGGAGCTCGGCTCCCGCGGCACCGTGCACTACGAGACGCTGACGGCGATCCCGATCGACGAGTTCATCGCCGGGCTCTAGCAAGGCATAGGCTGCGCCTCGTGAAGGTCCTCGTCGTCGGCTCCGGCGGTCGCGAGCACGCGCTCGTGCGCGCCCTGCGCCGCTCTCCCCAGAACCCCGAGATCCTGGCCCTGCCGGGCAACGCCGGCATCGCCGCCGACGCCCGGATCGTCGAGGGCGACCCGGTCGACGTCGCGATCGCCGAGGGTGTCGGCCTCGTCGTCGTCGGCCCGGAGGCGCCGCTCGTCGCCGGCCTCGCCGATCGCCTCGTCGGTGCCGGGATCCCGGTGTTCGGCCCCGGTTCGGGCGCCGCTCGCCTCGAGGGCTCCAAGGCGTTCGCCAAGGAGATCATGGAGGCGGCGGGCGTGCCGACCGCCGGATGGAGCGAGCACGCGACCGTCGACGACGCGATGGCGGCGATCGACCGCTACCCGGCGGTGCTGAAGGCCGACGGGCTCGCGGCCGGCAAGGGCGTCGTGATCGCCCCCGACGAGGTGGAGGCGCGCGCGGCGCTGCGGGAGATGCTTGTCGACCAGCGGTTCGGCGCCATGTCGGTCGTCGTCGAGGAGCACCTCGAGGGCGAGGAGCTCTCGCTGCTGGCGCTGTGCGACGGACGTCGCGCGGTCGCGATGGCGCCGGCCCGCGACTTCAAGCGGATCGGCGACGGCGACACGGGTCCGAACACGGGCGGGATGGGCTCGTTCTCCCCGGTCGCCGGTGTCGACGTGGACGCGATCGTCGCGGCCGTGCACCAGCCGGTGGTCGACGAGATGGCCCGGCGCGGCACCCCGTTCCACGGGGTCCTGTACGCCGGCCTCATGCTGACCGCCGACGGCCCGAAGGTCATCGAGTTCAACGTGCGCTTCGGCGATCCCGAGACCCAGGCACTGCTGCCGCGGCTGCGCTCGGACCTGCTGGCGCTGCTGCGCGCGGCCGCCGACGACGACGGCCTCGCCGAAGCCACGATGGAGTGGGACGACGCCACGGCGGTGACCGTCGTGCTGGCCTCCGCGGGCTACCCGGCGACCTCGCGCAACGGCGACGTGATCCGCGGCCTGGAGAAGGCGGCCGCCCTGCGCGCCGAGGTCACGCACGCGGGCACGGCGCGCGACGCCGACGGGGAGATCGTCACCGCCGGCGGCCGCGTCCTGAACGTCACGGCGCTCGGCGTGGACGCGGGAGCGGCGCGGGAGGCCGCGTATGCTGCCGCGGAGGTGATCGACTTCGACGGCAAGCAGCTGCGCCGCGACATCGCGGCGAAGGCGATGGAGAACCGATGAGCCCCCAGCTCCCGCAGACCAGCCAGCAGCAGCAGGAGGGCCTCGAGGAGGCCACGGCACGGATCGCCGAGGAGGAGCTCGAGGCCGAGGCCGAGACCGAGGCCGAGGCCGAATTCGCCGCGCTGCCGGTCGACGCACCGCGCGTCGGCATCGTCATGGCCTCCGAGTCCGACATGGACGAGATGAACAAGGCGGCCGAGGAGCTGACGACGCGCGGCATCATGCACGAGGTCCGCGTGATGTCCGCCTACGGCG
>JAOPZL010000061.1 GCA_025964175.1 Solirubrobacterales bacterium | reverse complement strand
GCACGGGCGCCCGCGCGCCGGCATAGGGGGCGCGCGGTCAGAGCGGCGCGCGGTGAGAACGACGCGCGGTGAGCGGCGGGGTGCTCGCGCGGCGCGGGTATCGTGGCGCGCCATGCGCCGCCTGATTCCGCTGCCGATCGTCCTCGTCACCCTCGCGCTCGCCGGCTGCGGCAGCGACGACGGTGGCACCACCGCCGCCATCCCGTCGTCCGACGCCTCCGCCGGCACGACCCCCGCCGCCGCGACGACCACGGCTGCGTCCACCCCGTCGGCCGACAACGCGGTCACGGTCGCGACCAAGGCACCCGGGACGTGCAAGACGGTCTCCGATCCCGGCCCGAAGAAGGCCAAGGAGCAGAAGCCGACCACGAAGCTGAAGGCCGGGGTCAACTACACCGTGACGCTGCGGACGAGCTGCGGGTCGATCCCGATCCTGCTCGACCAGGGTCGCCAGCCGAAGACCGCGGCCTCCTTCGCGCACCTGGTCAAGGACGGCTTCTTCGACCACCTGACCTTCCACCGCATCGTCCCCGGCTTCGTCATCCAGGGCGGCGACCCCAAGGGCACGGGCACCGGCGGCCCCGGCTACTCGATCACCGAGACCCCGCCCGAGGAGGCGGCCTACACGCGCGGCATCGTGGCGATGGCCAAGTCCGGCGCCGACCCGGCCGGCAGGTCGGGGAGCCAGTTCTTCATCGTCACCGGTGACGACGCCGGGCTGCCGGCCGACTACGCCATCGTCGGCAAGGTGACCGGGGACGGCATGACCGTCGCCGACGCGATCTCCGCGGTCAAGACGGACCCCACGACGGACAGGCCGGTCAAGCCCGTGATGATCGAGAAGGCGACGCTGACCGAGGGTTGAGCCCGGCGCGGCCGGCGCTCAGCCGGCCGCGGCTCTCGCCTTGGCCCGGTTCTGGCGGCGGCGGCCGAACAGGGCCAGGATGCCGAGCACGGCGATGATCAGGACCACGCCGTAGAGGACGCCCGCGCCGATGCTCACGCCGCCCAGCGGCAGCGCGATCAGCTCGACGACGCCGAGGCCGATCGCCATCAGCAGCAGGATGATCCCGACGATGATGGCGATGCCGCGCACGCGCAGCATCGGCGAGGCGCCCGGGGCCGGCGCGACCAGGCCCATGAACCGCAGCAGCATCAGCTGGCGGTTGGACGGCGGCGCCTGCCCGAGCTTCTCGACGGCGACCTTGAGGTCGCCGGCCCGCCGCTCGGCCAGCGCCAGCGAGGCGTCGGCCATGCGTCGCAGCTGCATCCGCTCCTGCGGCCGCGCGGCCGCGATCGCGCGCTGGAAGTGCACGCGGGCGCGCTTGGCGTCGTACCGCTCGGCGGCTCGCGCCCCGAGGATCGCCTGCGCCGCGGCCTTGAACTTGGTCTCGGCCTCCAGCTCCTCGTCGGAGCGTGTCTCCAGCTGCTGCATCGCGCCCAGCGCGCTGCGTTGCTCCATGCGGACCTGTCGCTGCTTCGCCATGTGAGCGGAGTGTAGGGTGCCGGCCACGACGCTGAGGGCTGCGCATGTGGGCTGTTCGGGCTGGCAGTACGCCGACTGGCGCGCCGCGTTCTATCCCGACGGCCTCCCCCAGCGAAGGTGGCTGGAGCACTACGCATCGGTGTTCGAGACCGTGGAGGTCAACAGCACCTTCTACCGCCTGCCCAACCGTGACGCGGTCGCCCGCTGGGCCCAGCAGACGCCGCCCGGCTTCCGCTTCACGATCAAGGTCTCGCGCTACGCGACGCACATGAAGCGGCTGACGACCGTGGCCGACTCGAGCCGGCGGCTCATGGAGCGGGTGCAGCCGCTGGTCGACGCCGACCGGATGGGTCCGTGGCTGTGGCAGCTGCCGGCGAACTTCCATCGCGACGACGACCGGCTGGCGACGGCGCTGGCCGAGCTGCCGCCAGGGCGCCACGCGTTCGAGTTCCGCCACGACAGCTGGTTCTGCGAGCCGGTCTGGGACCTGTTGCGCGCCCACGCCGTCGCCGCGGTCATCGCCGATGACGCCCGCCGCCCGCTGCCCGCCACGCCGCTGACGACCGACTGGACGCTCGTGCGCTTCCACTACGGCACGCGCGGCCGGCGCGGCAACTACTCCGAGACCGAGCTGCGCGAGTGGGCCGCGCGGATCGACGAGCTGCGCCGTGACGCCGAGGTGTGGGCGTACTTCAACAACGACTGGGAGGCGTTCGCGCCGCGCAATGCGGTGGCGCTGCGCGGGTTGCTGCGGGATACTCCCCACGGGTCATGAGCAGCCTCCAAGAGATCGCCCTCGTCGTCATCGGCGTCATCCTGATCGTCGGGATCGGGCTGTGGATCGCCGCCGACGCCCGCCGTCGAGCGCCGGTGGCCGACCCCGAGCATCCCGACGGACCGGAGCATCCGCGCCGGTCCGATCATCAGCGCAAACGGGATCGGGCGAAGGCCAGGCGCGCGCGTCAGGCGCGGCGCAAGAACCGCTCCCGGTGAGCGCCGCACCGGCACCAGTGTTCAGGCAGACTGCACGAACCATGGGTCGCCGTCTCGTCCTCGCCGCGCTGTGCACGCTCGCCCTCGCCGCGGCGTCGGCCTCGGTGGCCTCCGCGCAGACGCTGAAGTACCGCTTCGGGCCGATCCAGGTCGCTCCCGGCCAGAACACGATCGACTTCAAGCCGAACAACCTGCGGCCCCAGGTGCCGGGCTACATCACCGCGTTCCGGCCCAACCTGACCTACCTCAACGGCAAGGTCCCCGGCGTCGACGTCGTCCACCTGCACCACGGGGTGTGGCTGGTCAACCTGCTGCCGACCTGGGCGGCCGGCGAGGAGAAGACCGACGCCGAGCTTCCCGCGGGCTACGGCTGGCGCTACGAGCCGTCGGACACGTGGGTCATGAACTACATGGTCCACAACCTGACGCCGACCCCGACACAGGTCTACCTGACCTACGAGATCGACTTCACGCCCGGCACCGATCCGTCCGCGGCGGCGCTGAAGACGGTGTCGACGAAGTGGATGGACGTCGAGTCCGGCCACGTCTACCCGGTCTTCGACGCGCTGCGCTCGGCGTCTGAGAAGGGCCGCTACACCTACCCGACGGACGACCCGAACGCCTACCAGGCCGACGGGCGCCGGCTCAACACGTGGACCGCCGACCAGGACGGGACCCTCGTGTGGACGGCCGGCCACCTGCACCCGGGCGGACTGCACACCGACCTCTACCTCACGCGAGACGGCCGCACGACGCGCGTCTTCCGCTCGGACGCGCACTACTTCGAGCCCGCGGGAGCGGTGTCGTGGGACGTCGCGATGACGAACACGCCCGCCGACTGGCGCGTCCAGGTCAAGCGCGGCGACACGCTCACGGTCACCGGCACCTACGACACCTCCAAGGCGTCGTGGTACGAGTCGATGGCGATCATGCCCGTGGCGTTCTCCGCCGGCGACACGACCGGGGTGGACCCGTTCAGCGGGCAGCTGAACACCAAGGGCGTGCTGAACCACGGCCACCTCGCCGAGAACGACAACCACGGCGGCGGCGCCGGCGGCCTGCCCGACGCGCGCGGGCTGCCGGGCGGCATCCTCATCACCGGCAGCGGGAAGCCCGTCTTCGTGCAGGACTTCCAGTACGGGATCGGCGACCTCACGCGGCTCGGCCGGGCCGGCAACCCGCCGACCGTGCGCCAGGGGCGCTCGATCACCTTCAACAACCTCGACGACGGCAAGGCGATCTGGCACACGGTCACCGCCTGCAAGGCGCCCTGCAACGGGCGCACGGGCATCGCGTACCCGCTGGCCAACGCGACCGTCGACTTCGACTCCGGTGAGCTCGGGACCGGCCCGCCCGGGCGGACCGCCGCGGCCAACCGCCTCACGTGGAAGACGCCGAGCAACCTCAAGCCCGGCACGTACACCTACTTCTGCCGCATCCACCCGTTCATGCGCGGGTCCTTCCGGGTGGTCCCCCGATAGCGCCGGGGCCGCTGGGCACCCTCCGCGGCGGCGACCTCGCGCGGACGCCGCGCTGAGACGGGTGCCCGCGCGCCAGGCCCGTCGAGGGCGGGCTGGGCCGCAGGTAGGGTCGAGCGGATGGGCAGGCCCGAGCAGGACCTCTATGCGGAGCTGCGCAGCAGGGGGGTTCCGGACCGCATCGTGGCGGCGATGGCGCGCGTGCCGCGCGAGCTGTTCGCGCCCCCGGCGTTCGGCGACCGCGCCTACGTCAACGAGCCCCTGCCGCTGCCCGCCGGCCAGACGATCTCCCAGCCGTACGTCGTCGGGCGCATGTGCGAGCTGCTCGAGCTGACCGGCACCGAGAAGGTGCTCGACATCGGCACCGGCTCGGGCTGGCACGCCGCGGTCCTGGCCCAGCTCGCGGGGCGGGTCGTCTCCATCGAGCGCCACACCGTCCTCGCCCGCCTGGCCGAGCGCAACCTCGCTGCGGCCCGCGTGCGCAACGTCACCGTGATCATCGGGGACGGCACGCTCGGCCACCCGGCGGGTGCGCCCTACGACGCGATCAACATCGCCGCCGCGGCCCGAAGGCGGGTGCCGGCGCCCGTGGAGGAGCAGCTGGCCGACGGTGGGCGCCTCGTCGCGCCGGTCGACGACCGCCTGCTGCTCGTCCGCCGCATCGGCAACGTCCTCCAGAGCACCGCGCACGAGGGCGTGCGCTTCGTCCCGCTCGTCGGCGACTAACCCAGCAGTGCCGCGCGCAGCGTCGGCGCGGAGACCCCTTCGACGCGCAGCAGCTTGTCCCGCGCCCCTTCGCCGCGCGCGACGCTGACCGCCGACCTGGGGACGCCCGCGCGCGTCGCGACGAAGCGGCACAGCGCGGCGTTGGCCTTCCCGTCCACCGGTGGCGCCGCGACGCGGATGACGACGACGCCCTCGCGCTCACCCACCACCTCGGTCCGCTTGGCCCGCGGCTGGACGCGGACGGCGAGCAGGGCGTGATCGGCGACGGACACGTGCAGGATGATCGCGGGCGCGGCCGCCGCGTGCTCGCGCCGCCACGCAGCGAGGCCGCCGTCGGCGCCCGCCGATGTCCGGGTTCAGCGGCGGGAGCCTCAGCGAAGGGCGTCGGCGAGGACCGGCCGCGCGAGCAGATCGGCCAGCGCGTCGGCCAGCGATCCGCGCAGCGACCACACCCGTTCCAGGCCGACCGCCTCGAGGTCGCGGACCAGGTGGGCGTCGGCGGCCACCGCGACGGGCGCGCAACAGGCCTCCAGCAGGTGCGCCTCCAGCTCCAGCAGCGCGTACACGGCGGGCCACACGTGGTGGCGCACGGCGGAGAGGTCGAGCACCAGCTCGCGAACCCCCTGGGAGGTCAGGCACAGCGCGGTGCGGGCGAAGGCACGGGCGTCGGGCTCGTCCAGCCGCGATCCCGCGCTGATCACGGCGAGCCGCTCGCCCAGCCGCTTGACCGGGAACGACCCTGCGCGGACTCGGGGTCCCGGCCCGGCGTGGAGCGAGTCGATCGCACGCATGCTGGCGTTCTTCTACCCCCGCCCGCGGAGAATGAACGTGGTTTCAGTGCCCGTGCCCGGCGCCCGCGGCGAGCATGAACCACGTCGCGGCGGCGGCGATCAGCGCCACGGCCTCCAGCGCGTCGACGAGCCGCCGCCGCCGCCCCGTCGCCCACACCGCGACCCCGGCGAGCACCGCGATCAGCAGCTCGTCGAAGGTGCACTGGGCGTCCAGCGGCCCGATCGACTCCGGGTCCCACGGGTGCGGGCCGTAGGGCAGGCCCGCCGTGCGCGAGAGGAGCCAGACGGAGACCACCCCGAGCTGCAGCGCCACCCCCGCCGCCAACAGCCGCCGATCGTCGCGCCGGCGCCACACGAGCACCGCCCAGGCCACCTGCAGCACCCCGGAGGCGACGAACAGGGCGCCATACAGCCCGTACTCGTCGAAGTGCAGCCGCGCGACCGAGAGGTGGACCGCGCCGGCGGCGCCGGAGACGACCGCGGCCAGGCGCAGCAGGTCGCCGCGCCAGCCCGCCGCGGTCGCGGCGTCGGTCATGCCCGCGGGCGGGTGTCCGCGGTCGCCAGCCCTTCGGCGACCTCGAGCGTGATGAGCTCGACGCCCTCGTGGTCGACCTGGAGCGTGGTGTGCTCGATCGAGAAGCGCTCATCGAGCATCGCCTCGACCACGCGGCGGATCCCGTGGCAGTCCAGGTCGGCGCCGACGATCACGTGCGCCGACAGGGACGGGAAGCCCGAGGTGACCTCCCAGACGTGCAGGTCGTGGACCTCGACGACGCCCTCCACCGCGACCATCGCCTTCCCGACGTCGTCGGGCGCGACGCCCTCGGGGGCTGCCTCCAGGAATACGCGACCCGATGCGCGCAGCAGCCCGTAGGACGAGTGCAGCATCAGGGCGGCGACGAGGATCGAGGCGATCGGGTCGGCCCGCTCGAAGCCGGTCAGGAGGATGACCGCGCCCGCGATCGCGGTGCCGATGAACGCGTACAGGTCGGTGAGGATGTGCTGGAAGGCGCCCTCGACGTTGAGCGAGGAGCGGTTGGCCTTGGCCAGCGTCCAGGTGGCGCCGAGGTTGACGACGATGCCCAGCAGCGCGACGGCGAGCACGAGGCCGCCCTCGACCTCGGGCGGGTCGACGAGGCGGCGGATCGCCTCGACGAGGATGACCAGCGACAGGATCAGCAGGGTCAGCCCGTTGGCCTGCGCGGAGAGGATCTCCACGCGCTTGAGGCCGAAGGTGAGCGCGCCCTTCGCGGGACGCCTGGCCAGCCGGATCGCGATCAGCGAGAGCGTGATCGCGGCGGCATCGGTGAGCATGTGCGCCGCGTCCGACAACAGCGCCAGCGACGAGGCGATGATGCCGATGACGACCTCGACGAGCAGGAAGCCGACGATCAGGCCGAGCGCGATCGCGAGCTTGGAGCTGTCGGCGTCGGCGCTCACGCCGTGGCTGTGACCGCCGCCGCCCCCGTGCGAGTGGCCGTGCTCGTGGTCGTGGGAGGTGCCGGTGCTCACGAGGTCATCGTATGCAGCGGGAAGCGCAGCACGAGCTCGGCGCCGCCCCCGGCGACGTCGCGTACGGCGAAGTCCGCCGCGGTGCGGGCGATGATCTGCAGGCCGAGGCCGACGCCGGGGCTGTCGCCGCGCGGGCGCACGCCGAGCCCCTCGTCGGTGATCGTCACCTCGATCTCGCCGTCGACGTGCCTCGCGGCGACGTGCATCGGGCCGGGGCGCAGCGGCGTGCGGTCCCGGTAGGCGTGGACGACGACGTTCGTGCACGCCTCGCTGACGGCCAGCGCCAGGTCGCGCAGCACCTCGGCGCGTGCGCCGTAGGCGGCGGCGAACGAGGTCACCTCGCGGCGGGCGGCGGCCACCGCGCCCGGCTCGGCGGCGAAGGTGCGGGCGATGCGCGGCCCGAGGCGCCGCACGGCGACGATCGCGACGTCGTCCGAACCGCCGCCGCACGCGCCCATCCCGCCCAGGACGCGCTCGACGAGGTCGGCCGCGGAGCCGCTGCCGACGGCGACCTCGCGCAGCCGCCGCAGCCCGGCGTCCAGCCCGACCGCGCGGTCCTCGACGAGGCCGTCGGTGTAGGCGAGCAGCGTCTCGCCCTCCTCCAGCCGCAGGCTCGACTCGCTGCGGGAACCGAGCTCGGCGACCCCGATCGGCGGCCCGCTGCGGATCGGCGCCAGCCGGGTCGCTTCCGCTCCGACGATCAGCGGCGCGAGGTGCCCGGCCGTGCACGCGGTCGCGTCGCCGGTGATGGGGTCCAGGAAGACGACGATCAGCGTCGTGAACTCCAGCGGCTCCTCGGCGGCGACGAAGCGGTCCAGCCGCTGCACGGTCTCCAGCGGCGAGTCGGACTCCAGCGCGTAGGCGCGCAGCGCGGTGCGCACGCGGCCCATCCGCGCGGCGGCGCGCAGCCCTCGCCCGACGACGTCGCCGACGACGATCGCCACCCGGCCGTGGGAAACGGGGAAGAGGTCGTACCAGTCGCCGCCGACCTCGGTCCCGTCCTGGCCGGGCTGGTAGCGGACCGCGACGTCGAGGCCGAGGATCGTGGGCAGCCGCTCGGGCAGCAGCGAGCGCTGCAGCTCGATCGCGGTCGATCGGGCCGCCTCGTACAGCTCGGCCTGGCGGATCGCACGGGCGGCGCGGTCGGCGACGAGCTCGAGCATCAGCAGGTCGTCGCGCTCGTAGGCGCGCTCGCGCGAGGAGACGAGCAGGACGCCGATCGTCTCCTCGTCGAGGATCAGCGGCACGCCCGCCATCGCGCGCCCGGACTCGCGCAGCTGGAGCAGGACCACGTCCTCGGAGGCGGTGTCGGCGAGGATCAGCGGCTGCTCGGTCACGGCGATCCGGCCGGCGACGCCCGCGCCGGGCAGCACCCGCAGCCCGCGCGCGTCGTCCTCGGCCAGACCGAAGGAGGAGGCGACGAACAGCGCATCGCGCGGCTCGTCGTAGAGGAGGACGAGCGCGGTGTCGGCGCGCAGCAGCTCGGCGACCCGGGCCAGCAGCTCCTCCAGCAGCGCGTCGAGCTCGAGGTGGGCGAGTGCGACGTCGGTCAGCGTCTGCAGCGTTCGCAGCCGCGTGGTCAGCTGCTCCAGCTCGGTCTCGCGGCGGTGACGCTCGGTGACGTCGACGGTCAGACCGACGACCGACAGCGCCCGGCCGTCCCGGTCGCGCAGGACACGGCCGCGCGCGTGCAGCCAGCGGCCGTCGCTCGCCGACGTGCGGAACTCGCACTCGTAGCCGTGGCCGTCGGCCAGTCCCTGCTCGATGATCGCCTGGACCTGCTCGCGGTCCTCCGGGTGGACGCCGTCCAACCACGCTGCGTAGCCGCTGGGCGTCGCCCCGCGGCTCATCCCGTGCAGTGGGCCCTGGCTGGCCGACCAGCGGACCGTGTCCCGCACGACGTCCCACACCCAGACACCGGTCGAGGTTCCCTCCAGCGCCATCGCGAGCGTCTCCAGCGCCAGCTCGGGCGGAACCGCGATCTCGTCATCCAGACCCGAAGCGACGCCGGGGTCCGGCATCTCGGGGCTGTCAGCTGCGGACATGCGAGGGG
>JAOPZL010000398.1 GCA_025964175.1 Solirubrobacterales bacterium | reverse complement strand
CAGGTGCTCGGTGGCCTCGAGGCGGCCCAGCGCCATCCGCGGCTGCGGCCGATCAAGGTCAACGTGGTCGCCCTGCGGGGCTTCACCGAGCCGGAGGTGCTGCGCTTCGCCGAGTTCGCCCGGGAGCGGCCGTTCGAGGTGCGCTTCATCGAGTTCATGCCGTTGGACGCCGACCAGGCGTGGGACATCGGCCAGGTCCTGCCCAACGAGGAGATCCGCGCGATGATCGAGGCGGTCTATCCCATGGAGCCCGACGATCGCCTGGCTCATGCGACGGCGACGACGTGGCGCTTCGCGGACGGACGCGGGCAGATCGGCTTCGTGTCGCCGGTCAGCGTCCCGTTCTGCGACGACTGCAACCGCATCCGCGTGACGGCCGACGGCATGCTGCGGACCTGCCTCTTCTCGATGCACGAGACGGACCTGCGAAGCCTGATGCGAGACGGGGCCGACGATCGAGCGTTGGAGGTGGCGATCCGCGACGCCGTCTGGCGCAAGGAGCTCAAGCACCGCATCAACGACCCCGGCTTCCGTCAGCCGGAGCGGACCATGTCGCGGATCGGGGGATGAGCTCCGCGCCGTATGCCGCCGAGTCGGTCCGCGGACGATGATCATCCCGCTCGTCTGAGCAGGCGGGCGGGGCGGGCCGCCCGCGGCGATCTTCACACGATCTGCATACCCAGCGCCGTTTCCTGTACGGGAGCCGCACAGACCCGGACCGACCATCGGGTCATGTCCACGCACCCGTCCGCCCACTCCCGTCAGCAGCTCGCCGAGGCGATCGAGTCCGTCATCGTCACGGCCCTGGACCGCTGAGCGACCGCCATGGACATCGTCGCCATCGTCCTCGCCGTCGTGGTCTTCGCCGCGCTCCTGGCCTCCATCGAGCTGGTCGATCGCGTATGACCGCCGCCGACCTCCTGGGCCTGGTCGTCTCGGTCCTCGTCTTCCTGTACCTCCTCTACGCGCTGTTGCGCGGAGAGCGGCTCTGATGCTGCAGGGATGGATCCAGATCGCGGTCTTCTGCGCGATCACCGTCGCCTGTGTCCCGCTCCTGGGCGGCTACATGGCCAAGGTCTTCAGCGGCCAGCGCGTCTTCCTGACGCCCGTGCTCCGACGGCCGGAGCGCCTCATCCACCGCCTGCTGCGCGTCGACCCCGAGCGGTCCCAGAGCTGGAAGGGCTACGCGGGCTCGCTGGTCGTCTTCTCGGCCCTGTCATGGCTCGCGCTCTACGTGATCCTCAGAACGCAGACGCTGCACCCGTTCAACCCGGGCGGCTTCCACTCCGGCACGTGGGACCTGTCGTTCAACACCGCCTCCTCGTTCGTGACCAACACGAACTGGCAGTTCTACGGGGGCGAGACGACGCTCACCGACTTCAGCCAGATGGCCGGCCTCGCCGTCCAGAACTTCCTCTCCGCCGCGGTCGGGATCACCGTCGTGATCGTCCTGATCCGCGGCATCGCGTCTCGCCGCAGCGGCGCGGGTGCTGACGATGGACTCGGCGTCTTCTTCGTGGACCTCACGCGCACCCTGCTCTACGTGCTGCTGCCGCTGTCGATCGTCGTGGGCCTCGCGCTCGTCTCCCAGGGCGTGCTGCAGACCCTCGGCGGCTCGGTCGACTTCCACACGCTGAACGGCACGGCCTCCTCGCTGTTCCGCGGCCCGGTCGCTTCGCAGGAGGCGATCAAGGTGCTCGGCACCAACGGCGGGGGCTTCTTCAACGTCAACTCCGCGATGCCGTTGGAGAACCCCAACCAGCTCAGCAACTGGATCGAGATGTTCTCGATGCTGATCATCCCGGCGTCGTTGCCGTACACCTACGGGCGCATGGTCGGCAGCCGCCGCCAGGGCTGGGCGATCTTCTCCGCGATGGCGATCCTGCTCGTCGTCTCGGTCGCCGTGGTGTACGTCGCCGAGTCGCACGGCACGCCCGCGCAGCACCTCGCCGGGCTGACGGGCGGCAACATGGAAGGCAAGGAGCAGCGCTACGGCATCGCCAACTCGTCGCTCTTCACCGCCCTCACCACCGTCATGTCGTGCGGCGCGGTGAACTCCGCGTTGGAGTCGCTGACCGGCATCGGCGGGCTGGTCCCGATGGCGAACCTCTCCTACTCCGAGACGGTGTTCGGCGGGGTCGGCGCCGGGCTCTACACCATGCTCCTCTACGTCCTGCTCGCCGTCTTCATCGGCGGCCTGATGGTCGGGCGCACGCCGGAGTACCTGGGCAAGAAGATCGAGGCTCGCGAGATCAAGCTCGTTTCGCTGGCGGTGATCTTCACGCCCCTGATCGTGCTGGTCTTCACCGCGCTCGCCCTGTCGACCAAGTACGGCGCGCCATCGATCTTCAACCCCGGGCCCCAGGGGTTCAGCGAGACGCTCTACGCCTACCTCTCCCAGGCCAACAACAACGGCTCGGCGTGGGCCGGATACACCGGCTACGTCCAGCCGACCGCCGGCAACCTGGGCGCCTCGGGCATCAGCTTCGCCGACCTGATGGGCGGCTTCGCGATGCTGCTCGGCCGCTTCGTGCCGATCGTCCTCGTCCTCGCCATAGCCGGCACGCTCGTGCGCAAGCGCGTCACCCCGGTCGGCCTGGGGACGCTGCGCACCGATACGCCCACGTTCGTCGGCATGAACGTGTTCGTCGTCGTCCTGATCGGGGCCCTGACGTTCTTTCCCGCCCTCCTCCTCGGGCCCGTCGTCCAGGGCCTGACCGACCACCTGTTCTGAGCCATGCGAAAGACCCTCGTCTCATCCGTCCTTGCCCTGGTCTTCTTCACCGTCCTCCTGGGCCTCGCCTACCCGCTCGCCATGACCGGGGTCAGCCAGGTGCTGTTCCCGGACCGGGCCAACGGGTCGCAGATCACGTTGGACGGGAAGGTCGTCGGGTCCAGCCTGCTGGCCCAGGACTTCTCCGGGCCGCGCGCGCGGCAGGACTTCCAGCCGCGGCCGTCGGCCACCGGCTACACCCCGTCGGCGACGTACTTCGCCAACCAGGGCCCCAACCAGAAGGCCACCAAGGCCTTCTACGAGCGGCAGATCGCGCGCTACCTGAAGCGCGAGGGCCCGTTCAACCCAGGCCTGACCGCGGCCGGGATCCCCATCGACGCGGTGACCTACTCGGCCTCCGGTGTCGACCCCCTCATCTCGAAGGACAACGCCGAGATCCAGGCCGTGAGGGTGGCGCAGGCCCGCGGTCTGCCGCCGGCCCGGGTGCGGCAGCTCATCGAGGACCACACCTCGGGCCGGTTCCTCGGCCTCGTCGGTGAAGCGGGCGTGAACGTCACCGAGCTCAACCTCGCCCTCGACTCGGAGGCACGATGAACATCGACGTGCTGCGTCAGTCCCTGGTCAAGCTGGACCCGCGGGTGGCGCTGCACAACCCGGTGATGTTCGTGGTGGAGGTCGGGGCGGCGTTGTCCACCGGCGCGTTCGTCCTCGGCGGCGGCAGCGACCCGCGTTGGTTCACCGGCGTGATCGCGATCTGGCTGTGGCTGACGGTGGTCTTCGCCAACCTCTCCGAGGCGATCGCCGAGGGGCGCGGTCGCGCCCGGGCCGCGTCGCTGCGAGCGATGCGCGCGGACACGACGGCGACGCTGCGCGACGGCTCGCAGCGGCCGGCCTCGCAGCTGACCCGCGGCGACGTCGTCGTGGTCGACGCGGGCGAGGTGATCCCCGGCGACGGCACGGTCATCGAGGGCATCGCCTCCGTCGACGAGTCCGCGATCACCGGTGAGTCCGCCCCGGTCATCCGCGAGTCCGGCGGTGACCGCTCGGCCGTCACGGGGGGGACGCGCGTGCTGTCGGACCACCTCGTCATCGAGATCACGCAGGAGCCGGGACAGTCGTTCCTGGACCGCATGATCGCGCTGGTCGAGGGTGCGGCCCGGCGCAAGACGCCCAACGAGATCGCGCTGAACATCCTGCTGGCCTCGCTGACGCTCATCTTCCTGGTGGTCGTCGTGACGCTGAAGCCGGTGGCCTCGTTCGCCGGGACCGACATCTCGATGACAACGCTGATCGCGCTGCTCGTCGCGCTGATCCCGACGACGATCGGAGCGCTGCTCAGCGCCATCGGCATCGCCGGCATGGACCGGCTCGTGCGCCGCAACGTGCTCGCCCTGTCGGGCCGCGCCGTCGAGGCCTCCGGGGACGTCGACGTGCTGCTGCTGGACAAGACCGGCACGATCACGCTCGGCAACCGTCAAGCGAGCGAGCTGATCCCGATGCCGGGCGTCAGCGAGCTCGAGCTGGCCGAGGCCGCGCAGCTCTCCTCGCTGGCCGACGAGACGCCCGAGGGGCGCTCCATCGTCGTGCTCGCCAAGGGCTACGGGCTGCGCGAACGCCAGCTGACCGACGAGTTCGCCTTCGTCCCGTTCACCGCGCAGACGCGGATGAGCGGCGCCGACATGGACGGCACACGGTTGCGCAAGGGCGCCGCCGACGCGATCGTCGCCTGGGTCGGTGACGAGGGCGGCCGCGTTCCACCGGAGCTGCAGGGCGAGGTCGATCGCGTCGGCCGCGAGGGCGGAACGCCGCTGGCCGTCGCCCGTGACAGCCAGGTCCTCGGCGTCATCTACCTCAAGGACACGGTCAAGGAGGGGATGGCGGCGCGGTTCGAGCAGCTGCGTGCGATGGGCATCCGCACGGTCATGGTCACCGGCGACAACCGGCTGACCGCGGCCAAGATCGCCGCCGAGGCGGGGGTCGACGACTTCCTGGCCGAGGCGACCCCGGAGCGCAAGCTCGAGCTGATCAAGGCCGAGCAGGCCGAGGGGCGGCTCGTGGCGATGACCGGCGACGGAACCAACGACGCGCCGGCGCTGGCCCAGGCCGACGTCGGGGTGGCGATGAACACCGGGACGCAGGCCGCGCGGGAGGCCGGGAACATGGTCGACCTCGACTCCAATCCGACGAAGCTCATCGAGATCGTCGAGGTCGGCAAGCAGCTCCTGATCACGCGCGGTGCGCTGACGACGTTCTCCATCGCCAACGACGTGGCCAAGTACTTCGCCATCCTCCCGGCGATCTTCGTCGGGGCGTGGGGCGTCGGGTCGCTGTCGAAGCTGAACGTGATGGGTCTGGGGACACCGCAGTCGGCGATCATCTCGGCCATCGTGTTCAACGCGGTGGTGATCCCGATGCTCGTGCCGCTGGCGCTGCGCGGGGTGCGCTACCGGGCCCTGGGGGCGACCGCGCTGCTGCGGCGCAACCTGCTCCTGTACGGCGTCGGCGGCCTGATCGCCCCGTTCATCGGGATCAAGCTGATCGACCTCGTCGTGCACAACGTGCTGGGGGCGTAGGGGGTTCCCGTGGTGTCGGCCCCGGACGAAGCGGAGCGCGTGCCGGTGCGGCCGCGCGGTCACCTCAAGGTCTTCCTGGGGATGGCGGCCGGGGTCGGCAAGACCTACCGCATGCTCCAGGAGGGCCGCGCCGCGCTCGACGTCGGACGCGACGTCGTGGTCGGGCTGCTGGAGACCCACGAGCGCGCCGAGACGCTGGCGCAACTCGATGGACTACCGGTCTTGTCACGCCGCCGCGTGTCCTATCGCGGGACCGAGCTGCAGGAGATGGACCTCCCCGGCTTGCTGGGGCGGGCGCCGCAGCTGTGCCTGATCGACGAGCTCGCCCACACCAACGCCCCCGGCGTCGAGCACCCCAAGCGCTGGGAGGACGTCGAGGAGGTGCTGGCCGCGGGGATCTCCGTGCTGTCGACGATGAACGTGCAGCACCTCGAGTCGCTCAACGACGCGGTCGCGGAGCTGAGCGGCGTCCGCGTCCGCGAGACCGTGCCCGACTCGGTGCTCAACCGCGCCGACGAGATCGTCCTGGTGGACCTCACGCCCGAGGCGCTGCTCGAGCGGCTGCGGGCCGGGAAGGTGTACCCGGCCGCCCGGGTCGACGCCGCGCTGAACGGGTTCTTCCGGATCGAGTCGCTGGGCATGCTGCGCGAGACCGCGCTGCGCCAGGTGGCCGAGGAGATCGGGTCGCGGCGGATCGAGGGCGAGGAGGAGCTCGGGACGCGAAGCGCTCGCGGCGCCGCGGGCCCGCGCGGCGGGACCGGCGGACGAGCCGCACGCCGGGTCGC
>JAOPZL010000393.1 GCA_025964175.1 Solirubrobacterales bacterium | reverse complement strand
CCCGCGGACGTGCGCGCGCAGCTGGATCGCGAGCGCCTCGTGCTGATCGCCGAGGGCATCCCCGGGACCGTCTCCCGCGGCGACTCCCGCACCGGGGGCCGTCCGCGCAAGGCGGGCACCGCCGCCTCACTGGCGATCACCCAGCAGCGGCTAGTCGTCTACACGCTGGGCGAGCCGCTGGTCGACGTCACCTGGGACAGCGGTGACGCGCGCGACCTCGACGTGACCGCGCAGGAGAAGGGCCTGGAGCTCGCCTTCGACGCCGAGCGCTTCGCCGACGACCGCTCCGGTCGCGTCGAGCTCTTCCTGCGCATCGGCGACGCGGCCGCCCTGGTGGCCGCGATCGACCAGCGGCGCCGCCCGCTGGAGCCGCGCCGCCGGGACCGCTAGGCGGATCAGCTCCCGGTCCGGCGCAGCATCTCGACGACGAGGAACGCGAGCTCCAGCGACTGCTTCGTGTTCAGCCGCGGGTCGCAGGCCGTCTCGTAGCGCGTGCCCAGCTCGCCGTGCGTGATCATCTGCGCTCCACCGAGGCACTCGGTGACGTCCTCGCCGGTGTGCTCGACGTGGATGCCGCCCGGGTGGGTGCCCAGCCGCTGGTGGACGGCGAAGAAGCCCTCGACCTCGTCCATGACGCGGTCGAAGTGCCGGGTCTTGTGGCCGCTGGGCGACTCCTCGGTGTTGCCGTGCATCGGATCGCACTGCCACACCACCCGGTGGTCGGTCCGGGTCACCGCTTCGACGATGGGCGGCAGCTGGTCGCGGACCGCCTCGTTGCCCATGCGCGACACGAGCGTGACCCGCCCGTCGACCCGCTTGGGGTCGAGGCGCTCGACGAGCTCGACCGCCTCCTGCGGCGTGGTCGTCGGACCGATCTTGACCCCGATCGGGTTGGCCAGGAGGGCCGCGAGGGCCACGTGGGCGCCGTCGAGCTGACGGGTGCGGTCGCCGATCCACAGCTGGTGGGCCGACAGCAGGAAGAGGCGGTCCTCGGAGAGGCGCAGCAGCGCGCGCTCGTAGTCGAGCACGAGCATCTCGTGGCTGGCGAAGAGCTCGACGGTGCGCAGCGAGCTGTCGTCGACGCCGCAGGCGGACATGAACCGCAGGCTGCGGTCGATCTCCGTCGCGACGCGCTCGTAGCGCTCGCCGGCGTTGGAGTCGCGGACGAAGTCCATGTTCCACTCGTGCAGGCGGCGCAGGTCGGCCATGCCCGCGCCGGTGATCGCACGCGTCAGGTTCATCGCGGCCGCGGCGTTGGCGTAGGCACGCAGGAGCCGTCCCGGATCCGGCCGACGTGCCTCCTCGGTCGCCTCCAGCCCGTTGACCATGTCTCCGCGGTAGGAGAACAGCCCGGCGGCGTCGGTGTCGGAGCTGCGCGGCTTGGCGTACTGGCCGGCGATGCGCCCGACCTTGACGACGGGCATGGACGCGCCGTACGTCATGACGACCGCCATCTGCAGCAGGGTCTGGATCGTCCCGCGCAGGTGCGGCTCGGTGTTGTCGACGAAGGTCTCCGCGCAGTCGCCGCCCTGCAGGAGGAACGCCTGGCCGCGAGCGACCTCTCCGAGCCGGGCCTGCAGCCGGACGACCTCGCTGGGAACGGCGATCGGAGGCACGCTCTCCAGGAGCGCGCGCACGCGAGCGACGTACTCGGGATCGGGCCAGGACGGCTGCTGGGCCGCCGGCCGGGTGAGGGCGTCGTTGAGCGCCGCGCCCAGCGCGGGCGG
This sequence comes from Solirubrobacterales bacterium, assembly GCA_025964175.1. GTDB lineage: Bacteria > Actinomycetota > Thermoleophilia > Solirubrobacterales > Solirubrobacteraceae > Capillimicrobium. The sequence continues at coordinate 2,297 of JAOPZL010000393.1, read as the reverse complement.
CAGCGGAGGAAGCTCGGGAAGGGCCGCCACGGGCACGTCGACCGTCCAGTTCATCCTGCGAACGCTAGAGCGCTCGCCACACGACCGCGATCATCACGAGCAGGAGCGCGAGCGCGCCGTAGCCCAAGGTGAGCGTCGTGGCCGCGGCGACAGCCCCGACGAGCAGCGGCCCGCCGGCGTCGCCGAGCTCGCGTCCGAGCTCCGCTGCGCCCATCGTCTGCCCGATGCGCTCCGGTGGCGTGGAGCGCGCCAGCGAGGCGAAGGCCACCGGTGTGATCAGGCCGGTGCCCACGCCGATGGCCAGCGCGCCGAGGAGGATCCCGGCCACGCCGGGCAGCATCGCGCCGGCCAGGCCCAGCGCGGTGATCGCCAGCCCGGCCCCGATGCCGACGGGGGCGGTCAGGCGGCCCGCGTCCAGGGCGCGGCCCGCGCGCGGCTGGACGATCGCCGCACAGACGGCGAGGACGGACACGGCCGCACCGGTCGCGATCGGGCCCAGACCCGCTGCGGCGCCCGAGACGGGGAGGAAGCCGACGCCGACCGACAGCGCGGCGGTCGCCGCGGCCAGCGCCGCGGTCGGGCGCAGGAACGACCGGTCCGTCAGGCGCCGGGCCAGGTCGACGACGGTCTGGCGGCTGCGCGGCAGGGGCGGGACGGCCGGCACGGCGATCAGCGCCCACAGCGCGACGACGACGGCGAGCAGGGCCATGACCGCGAACAGCCAGGCGAGGCCGCCCAGCGCGACGATCGCCCCGCCCAGCAGCGGGCCCAGCGTGTAGCCCACGCTCTTGAAGAAGCCGTAGGACCCGAACGCCCGCCCCTGCCGGGCCGGCGGGTTCAGCCGCGCCACCAGGGCGCTGGCCGACGGCGAGAACGCCGACGCCGCCGCACCCTGCGCCAGGCGCGCCAACCAGACCCAGCCGCTGTCGTCGACGAGCACGAACGCGCCCGAAGCGACGGCGAAGGCGAACAGGCCGCCGAGCAGGACCGGGCGCGCGCCGACGCGATCGGCGAGCGAGCCGAAGACCGGCTTCAGGACGACCTCGGCGCCGTCGTACAGCGCGAGCAGCAGCCCCAGGTACAGCAGCGACCCGGCACCACCCGCGCTCGCCTCGCCCAGGTTGGCGGCGATGCCGTGCGCGCCGAACGCGGTGGTGAACCCCGCCGCGTACAGCGGGAGGATGCGCCGATCAGCCCGACGTCGCACGTGATCGGCCACCCACCGCCGACCGCTCTGGCTGCCGCGCGATCACCCGGCAGTGGCGCCGGGCTGCTGCAGGCGCCGGTTCCAGCGCTCCTCGATGTGGCCGAAGCGCCAGATCCCCAGCGCGACCGCCCACGTCGTGACGAACAGCCCGACGATCACGTAGCCGACGTCGTTGAGGTCCAGGCCGGTGAAGAACTCCCAGAACGACCCGGTCAGGGTGAGCTTGTCGGTGAGCACCTGGATCAGCTCGATCGTCCCGATGAGCAGGGCCACGGCGACCGACAGACCGGTGATGGTGATGTTGTAGAAGACCTTGCGGACCGGGCGGGCGAACGCCCAGCCGTAGGCGAAGCTCATGAACGCGCCGTCGATCGTGTCCAGCAGCGTCATGCCGGCCGCGAACAGGATGGGGAGGCAGAGCACCGCGTAGAGCGGCAGCCCGCCGGCGGCCGCGCTGCCGGCCGTGGCCAGCAGGGCGATCTCCGTGGCGGTGTCGAACCCGAGCCCGAACAGCAGACCGAGAGGGTACATGTGCCATGGCTGCCTGACCGCGCGGGTCGCGCGCCCCAGGAAGCGGTTCATGAAGCCGCGCGCGTTGAGGTGCTGCTCGAGCGCCGCCTCGTCGAACTCGCCGGCGCGCATCCGCCGGAAGACCCGCACGATCCCGAGCAGGACGGCCAGGTTGACGAGGCCGATGACGAGCAGGAACGTCCCGGACACCATCGGGCCGATCAGGCCGGTCGCCTGATGCAGCATGGAGGAGTCGTCGGAGACGGCGCCGCTCAGGCCGCGGATCCCGAGCGCGAACGCGGCGGCCAGCAGGAAGACGACGGTCGAGTGCCCCAGGGAGAAGAAGAAGCCGACGCTGAGGGGGCGCTGCCCGTCGGCCATGAGCTTGCGCGTGGTGTTGTCGATCGCGCCGATGTGGTCGGCGTCGAAGGCGTGGCGCAGGCCGAGCGTGTAGGCGGTGATGCCCACGCCGAGGCCGAAGGCGCCGCTCTTGCCGAGGCTGTAGTCGCCCGGCACGACGAGCGCGAGGAGGATGAAGAAGCCGACGACGTGGAGCATCAGGACGATGCCGAACAGCAGA
>JAOPZL010000385.1 GCA_025964175.1 Solirubrobacterales bacterium | reverse complement strand
AGCACTTCGGGCGGATCTTCTACAACCAGGCCCAGATGTCGGCCCGGGCGATCCCGCAGATCGCCTGCGTCATGGGGTCCTGCACGGCGGGCGGCGCCTACGTCCCGGCGATGAGCGACGAGACGGTCATCGTCCGCGAGCAGGGCACGATCTTCCTCGGCGGACCGCCGCTGGTGAAGGCGGCGACCGGCGAGGTCGTGACCGCCGAGGAGCTGGGCGGCGGCGACCTGCACGCGCGCACCTCGGGCGTCGTCGACCACCTCGCCGACGACGACGACCACGCGCTGCGGATCGTGCGCTCGATCGTCGCGACGCTCGGACCCAAGGCGCCCGCGCCGTGGGAGCGCCGGCCGTCGAAGGCCCCGGCGGTCGACCCCGGCACCCTGCTCGGCGCCGTGCCGCCCGACAGCCGCACGCCGTACGACCCGCGCGAGATCATCGCCCGGCTCGTCGACGGCTCCCTGTGGCACGAGTTCAAGCCCACGTACGGCACGACGGTCGTCACCGGCTTCGCGCACGTGCACGGCCACCCGGTCGGCATCATCGCCAACCACGGGATCCTGTTCAGCGAGTCCGCCCTGAAGGCCGCCCACTTCATCGAGCTGTGCGACCAGCGCGGCATCCCGCTGCTCTTCCTGCAGAACATCAGCGGGTTCATGGTCGGCCGGGAGTACGTGGCGGGCGGCATCGCCAAGGACGGGGCGAAGATGGTCGCCGCGGTCGCGACCGCGCGCGTGCCGAAGCTGACGGTCATCGTCGGCGGCTCGTTCGGGGCGGGCAACTACGGCATGTGCGGGCGCGCCTACGACCCGCGCTTCCTGTGGATGTGGCCCAACGGGCGCATCTCGGTGATGGGCGGCGAGCAGGCGGCGACGGTCATGGAGACGGTCGGCCAGGCCGAGGTCGGGGCGCAGCTGCGTGAGCAGTACGAGCGCCAGGGTCAGCCGTACTTCTCGACCGCGCGCCTGTGGGACGACGGGGTCATCGACCCGCGCGACACCCGCCGCGTCGTCGGCCTGGCGCTGGGAGCGTGCGCGAACGCTCCGCTGGCGCCGCGCGCCGTGCCCGTCTTCCGCATGTGAGCCGCTTCTCGTTGCGCCGGAAACCCGCGCGATGGTTGCTGGATCAACCGCGTCCCGGTTGATCGGATGGGGCTTGCGGAAGGGGTCTGAGGCGGTTAGCTTCGGCGTCTGAGTCCCCGGTCCAGGCAGGCAGGTACCGATGACGCTGACGGCTGTACCTCGCGCACGGGAGATGCGCTGGCGCCGACTGATCCTCCGGTATCAGTCCGGGGACCGAGCGGCCGGAAACCAGCTGGTCACCGAGGCGATGCCGTACGCCCGGGCCCTGGCGCGCCGCTACGGCCGCAACGCGGAGCGCGAGGACGTCCTCCAGGCCGGGTTGCTCGGGCTGACGAAGGCGATCGGCTCCTACCGGCCGGGCCAGGGAGCGACGGTGAGCGGGTACCTGCTGCCGTGCGTGGCCGGCGAGATGCGCCGCCATCTGCGCGACTACAGCTGGGCCGTCCACATGCCGCGCCCGCTGCAGGAGGCCGCGCTGCGCGTCTCGCGCGGGATCGACGTCCTGACCGCCTCGCTCGGCCGCGCGCCGACGGTCGCCGAGCTCGCCCGGGAGCTGGGGATGGAGGAGGACGCGGTCCTCGAGGGCCTGCGCGCCGGGCAGGCCTACAGCGCCGGCTCGCTCGACACCCCGGGCGCGGACGGCAGCGAGCTCCCGCTCTCCGAGCGCCTCGGCGGCCCCGATCACGCGCTCGCCTGGGCGGAGGGCCGCACGCTCCTGCACCAGTCGCGCTCGCTGCTGGACCACCGCGAGCGCCTGATCCTCTCGCTGCGCTTCGACGCCGACCTCACCCAGCTGGAGATCGCCCAGCAGATCGGCTGCTCGCAGATGCAGGTGTCCCGCGTGCTGCGCGGGGCGCTGGACAAGCTCCGCGTGGCCGATCAGGCGGCGGCCTGACGACGGCCCGACCGAGAACACGAGCTCGTAGCGCCCGGCCGGCATCCTGCGCAGGCACGTATCGGCGGGCGCACGGGGTGCGCCTGCACACCCACCTCGCCGAGACGATCGAGGAGCCCCGATCCGGCCTGACGAGCTCGTCTCCCGGGAAGAACCCATCCCATGACCGCCACTCCGTCGCGCACCTGGGCCGACGCCTCCGTGGTCGCCGACCTCGCGCGCGTCCGCGCGCAGGCGCCGCTGACCCACTGCTTCACCAACCTCGTCGTGACGAACTTCACCGCGAACCTGCTGCTGGCCGCGGGCGCCTCGCCGGCGATGGTCTTCGCGATCGAGGAGGTCGCCGACTTCGCCGCGATCGCCGGGGGCGTGCTGATCAACGTCGGCACGGTCACCGCGCCCGAGGCCGAGGCGATGCGCGTCACCGCCCGCTGCGCCCACGCGGCGGGGACGCCGTGGGTGCTCGACCCCGTCGCCGTCGGCGGGCTGAAGCTGCGCACCGACCTGGCCGCCGAGCTGGTCGGGTCCCGCCCGGCGATCATCCGCGGCAACGGCTCGGAGATCCTCGCCCTGGCGGGCGCCGCCGCCACCGCCAAGGGCGTCGACTCCACCGCCGGGGCCGAGGAGGCCGTCGATGCCGCCCGCGGCCTGGCCCGCTCCACCGGCGCGGTCGTCGCGGTCAGCGGCGCCGTCGACCACGTCACCGACGGCGAGACGCTCGTCACCGTCCCGGGGGGTGACCCGCTGCTCACGCGCGTGACCGGCACCGGCTGCGGGCTCGGCGCGCTCATGGCCGCGCTCCTGGCGGTGTCCGACTCCCCGCTGGACGCCGCCGTCTGCGCCTCCGCCGTGCTGGCCGTCGCGGGGGAGCGCGCTGCCGCCGTCGCCCGCGGGACGGGCAGCTTCGCGGTCGCGCTGCTGGACGAGATCTCGCTGCTCGGGTCCGATCCGCCGCTCGAAATCGGCTAGACCACGGCCTCGTCGGCCGCGTTGTCGGTCGTCCGGCTCAAGGGTACACTCGCGTTTATGGCCGCCACGTCCGACCCTGCCTCCACCGTCGCCTTCTCGCTCGAGCTCAACGACGATCAGAAGGACGTGCAGGCCTGGGTCCACGGCTTCGCGGAGTCGGTGGTCCGCCCCGCCGCCGCCGAATGGGACGAGCGCGAGGAGACCCCGTGGCCGGTCATCCAGGAGGCGGCGAAGATCGGCCTCTACTCGTTCGAGGGGCTCGCGTCCTTCTTCGGCGACGAGACCGGCCTCACGCTCCCGCTCGTCAACGAGGAGCTCTTCTGGGGCGACGCCGG
>JAOPZL010000221.1 GCA_025964175.1 Solirubrobacterales bacterium | reverse complement strand
CCGCGAGCAGGCGTCGCGCACGCTGCGCGGACTCGGGTGTGAGCGCTGCAGCGCGCTCGAGGAAGGCAGCGACTGCCGACAATCCGCCGCGCGCCTGCGCCCGTCCGGCGGAACGCTCGAGCTCCTGGGCGACGTCCTCGTCGGGCCTCGATACTGCCTGCGCTCGGTGCCAGGCGCGGCGATCGGGATCGATCTGCGGATCGGTTGCTTGCGCGAGGGCACGATGGACGGCGCGGCGGTCCGTCGTCCTGGCGGCCCCGTAGACGGCAGAGCGGACCAGTGGATGGCGGAACACGACGCGAACGCCGAGATCCAAGAGGCCCTCCGCTTCGACGGCCTCCGCGGTCGACTCGGATACCCCGAGTCGACCGGCGGCCCGCCATACGAGCGCCGGTTCGCCGGTCGGATCGGCCGCCGCGACGAGCAATAGGAGGCGCGCATCCCCCGGAAGCTTCGCCAGACGCCGGGTGAAGCTCTCCTCGATGCTCGTGGACAACGGCACCGCCGGCAGCCCGAACCCGCCGGCGAGCTGGATCGGCGTCATCCCCCGCGGCAGCTCCAACAGAGCGAGCGGGTTGCCATGTGTCTCGAGCACGATCCGATCCAGCACGTGCTCGTCCACCGGTGCGGGCAGGGCCGACTCCAACAGCGTTCGCGCGTCGCGATGCCCGAGCGGCTCGACGCGAAGCTCCGGCAGTCTGGTGATCGCGTCACCCAGCGCACGAGCGGCGAACAGGAACGCGATCTGCTCCGCGAGCAGGCGGCGGGCGACGAACCCGAGCGCCCGCTCCGACGCATGATCGAGCCACTGCGCGTCATCGACGACGCACAGGAGCGGTCGCTCCCGCGAAGCCTCGGAGAGCAGGCCGAGGGCCGCCAGCCCGACCAGGAACGGACTTGGCGCCGGTCCGGCACTCAGCCCGAAGGCGACGCCCAACGCATCGCGTTGGGGATCGGGCAGACGCGCCGACAGGTCGATGATCGGTGCGCAGAGCTGCTGCAGCGCGGCGTAGGGCAGCTCCATCTCTCCTTCCACACCCACGGTGTGGACGACCCGGAAATCCCGCCCGACCTCGCCGGCGTACTCGAGCAGGGCGGTCTTGCCGACGCCCGGCTCTCCATGGATCACCAGGACCCCGCCGTGCCCGCCGCGCGCGGACTCCACGAGCCGGTCCAGCGCGCCGCGCTGGCGTTCGCGGCCGAGCAGCTCCCTGACCGGTGAGAGCGCTGCGCTCATCTCGGGCCCATGCATCACGGAGGACGACACTGGGGTCATGGACTAAGGAATTCCAGGATTCGATGGCCTGGGGGTCGGCGCCACGATGCGCCGGGTGGAAGGCTCGATCATAGGCGCGCGGGAACCGAATCGATGGGCGGTCCTGGCCCTGCTCAGCGTCGCGCAGCTGATGGTGGTGCTGGACGCGACGATCGTGACCATCGCGATCCCCTCGGCCCAGGCCGACCTGCATTTCTCGACCGAGAACCGGCAGTGGATCGTCACCGCCTACGCCCTCGCGTTCGGCAGCCTCCTGCTGCTGGGCGGCAAGCTCGGTGATCTGTTCGGGTACAAGCGGACCCTGATCGCCGGGCTGGTCGGGTTCTCGATCGCCTCGGCGATCGGCGGACTGGCCGAGTCCTTCGGCGTGCTCGTCGCCGCCCGAACGCTCCAGGGGGGATTCGGGGCGCTGCTCGCACCCTCGGCGCTGGCGTTGCTGACGGTGACCTTCGCCGAGTCTCCCGACCGCCCGACGGCGTTCGGGATCTTCGGGGCGATCGCCGGCGGTGCCGCCTCGCTCGGGTTGATCCTCGGCGGCGCGCTGACCGAACTGCTGTCGTGGCGCTGGTGCCTGTACGTCAACCTGGTGATCGCCGCACCCACGACGATCGTGGCGCTGCGCCTGCTGGTCAATCACACCGCTGCCCAGCGCGATCCGATCGACCTACCCGGGGTCCTCACCTCGACGCTCGGCCTGTTCGCGCTGGTCTATGGGTTCTCCAACGCCGCAACCCACTCCTGGAGCGACACGGCCACCGTCGTCGCGCTCGTCGCCAGCCCCGTTCTTCTGGCGGCCTTCGTGTTGATCGAGCGCCGCGCCAGGCATCCGCTGCTCCCCCTGCACATCATCTGGGACCGTGCCCGCGGCGGCGCGTACACGACGCTCGCGCTGGCCGGCGCCGGCATCTTCGCGGTCTCGCTGTTCCTCACCTACCTCCTGCAGCAGCAGCTCGGGATGTCGCCGCTGACCACCGGTGTCGCCTTCCTCCCGCTGACCGGCGTCCTGGTGGTCGTGTCGACGACCGTGCAGACCCGCGTGATCCAACACACGGGGGTCAAGCCGCTGGTGCTCGCCGGCACCGCGCTCGGGGCGATCGCGATGTTCTTGTTCACGCGCCTGACGCCCGACTCCAGCTACGCCAGCGATGTCCTTCCCGGCCTGCTCGTCCTCGGCGTCGGCATGGGATGCATCTTCGCGCCGGCGTTCTCGACCGCGACGCTCGGCGTGGAGGGACGCGAGGCCGGGGTCGCGTCGGCGATGGTCAACACCTCCCAGCAGATCGGCGGCTCGGTCGGGACGTCTCTGCTGAGCACGATCTTCGCCAGCGCGGTCGCCAGCTACAGCGCCGATCACCTGCGCACCGCCGGCCTGGCCGACGCCGCGGCGGTGCACGGCTACACCACGGCGTTCTGGTGGGGCGCCGGGATCTTCGCCTTCGGCTTCGTGCTGGCGATCGTGATCCTGCCCGGCCGGGCCAAGGCGCGCGCGCCCACGATCCAGGCCGCGATCGCCCGTCAGGCAATCTGCAACTGCCACCACACTGAGGCTGAGGGAGCAAGTCAATGAGCCAAGCGGCGGGACGGCGGCCGAGCGCGATCGTGTTCGGCGCGCGAAACCTCGGGCGAGCGGTCATCGAGGCACTCATCGCGGAGGGCTGGTGGGTGACGGGCGTGGCCCGCTCGCAGGCCACGCTCGACGGGGTCGCAGCGGCCGGGGCACTCCCGCTGCAGGCCGACGTCACCGATCCGGCGAGCGTCTACGCCGCGCTGGACGACGCAGCCGCGGCGCATGGCGCTGTGGACCTGGCGGTGAACGCGACGTCGGCGTACGGCGGCGACCGCAGCGGGCCGTTTGGCGGCGGTCCGATCGCCGAGGCCGACCTCGGCGGGTTCGACTCCTGGGCTGCCGCTCCGGCTCGGTCCGCGTTCTCGTTCCTGTCGGCCAGCGCGCGGTTCGTCGTCGCGCAGGGTGGGCCGGCGACGCTGGTGCAGGTCACGGGCGGATCGGCCCGCCGCGCGATGGCGGGCCGGGGCCTGTGGTCGGCGGGCGCATTTGGCGTGCGCGCCATCACCAACGCTGCCGCGCTCGAGCTTCGGCCGGTCGGCATCCACGTGGCGCTGCTGATCGTCGACGCCGGCATCCAGCCGCTGACGGGACCCGCTCGCCCCGGAATCTCCTCCGAGGCGCTGGCCGATCCACGCCGGATCGCCGACGCGGTCCTCTTCCTGGCCAACCAGGGTGCGCGCTCGGCGACCCACGAGCTCCAGCTCACGCCGCTCGGCGAGACCTGGACCCCGTGACCGAGGACGACACTCGGGTCGCAGACTAAGGAATCCAAGGATTCGATCGCGCGCGCGCCGCGGCACGATCGTCTCCATGAACACGCCGGATACGACAACCGAGGCGCACGCGAACACGCGTCCGAGCGCCGCCGACGATCTGCCGGACTACGCGCCGATCCCGCGGCCCGCGCTGGGACCCGCGCTCAACGAGCAGGGCTACTACGTCGGGCGCGTCGAGCGCAACCTCTACTGGGTCACCGACGGCACCTACCAGTCGGCCTTCCTGACCACGACCGACGGCGTCGTCCTCCTCGACGCGCCGCCGACGATCGGGCACAACATCCAGCGTGCGGTCGACGAGATCGCCTCCGCCAACGGCGTCAGCAACCGGGTCGCGCATCTCGTCTACTCCCACCATCACGCCGACCACGCCGGCGCGTCGTCGCTGTTCAACGGGGACATCGCGCGGATCGGGCACGAGGAGACCCGGAACCTCCTGCTGCGCGACGACGATCCCGCCCGGCCCGCACCGGAGGAGACCTTCGGCGATCGCCGCACGCTGGAGATCGGCGGCCAGCGGATCGAGCTGGTCTGGCACGGCGCCAACCACTCGCCGGACAACATCTTCATCCACCTGCCCGACCACGACACCTTGATGCTCGTCGACATCGTCAACCCGGGCTGGGCGCCGGTGTACCAGAGCAACCTCACCGAGGACGTGCAGGGGTACATCGAGGCGACCGACACCGCGCTCGGCTATCCGTGGAAGCACTTCATCGGCGGTCACATGGGCCGGCTGGGCACGCGCGACGACATCGCGGTGCACCAGCAGTACATGGACGACATCGTCGCCAGCTCGCGCACCGCGCTGGACACCGTCGACCCGACGCCGTACTTCGTCAAGTACGGCGAGAACACCTGGGCCGCGGTCCGGGGCTACCTCGATGCGGTCACCGCGACCGCGGCGACGCCCGTGATCGAGAAGTACACCGGGGTGCTCGCCTCGGCCGACGTCTTCACCGCGAGCACGACGTTCCACGTCATGCAGTCACTGCGCCTCGACCTGGGCTACGGCTCCCAGGTTCACCCGTGACCTCGGAGGAACCGATGGCCAACGAGCAGCAGGCGACCCTCGACGCGATCCTGCGACAGTCCGCGTTTCCGGCCGACGCCGGGGTCGACGAACAACGTCGGCTGCTGCGCGCGTTGCTGTCGGCGCAGCCGCTGCCCGGCGACGTGACCGTGACCGCCGCGCAGCTGGGCGAGGTCCCGGTCGCCGAGATCACCGTCGACGGGATCGCGCCCCGCCACGTCGTCCTGTACTTCCACGGCGGCGTGTACGTGATGGGCGACGCCGCCCTCGCCGCCGAGCTGGCCTCGCAGGTCGCCCGGCGCACGCAGGCCAGGGCCATCTCCGTCGACTACCGGCTCGCGCCCGAACATCCGTATCCGGCGGCGGTCGACGACGCGCTCGCGGCCTACGAGGCCCTTCTCGAAGACGGCATCTCCCCATCGGACGTCGTCTTCGCGGGCGTGTCCGCCGGCGGCGGGCTCGCCGTCGCCACCCTGGTCAACGCCCGTGATCGTGGGCTGCCCCTGCCCGCCGCGGCCTACGTCATGTCGCCGTATGCCGATCTCACCCTGGCCGGCACGACCATCGACAGCAAGAGCGAGGTCGACCCGCTGCTCAGCCGCGCGGCGCTTCAGGCCCGAATCCAGCTCCTCAGCACATCTCGTCGACGGAGCTCGATGACGCGCACGGACGATGTCAGTGCGCAGGCGGGGCCACGCCGGGAACTATCTGGTGCCGCTCACTTCGCGTACTCGACCGCCCGCGACTCGCGGATGACCGTGACCTTGATCTGGCCCGGGTACTCGAGCTCCTTCTCGATCTCGCGCGCGATCTCGTGGGAGAGCACGATCGCGGCGTCGTCGTCGATCGCGCCCGGCTGGACCATGACGCGGATCTCGCGCCCGGCCTGCATCGCGTAGACCTTGTCGACGCCCGGGTGGCGCGTGGCGATCTGCTCCAGCTCGCGCAGGCGCTTGACGTACTGCTCCAGGGACTCGCCGCGGGCGCCGGGCCGGGCGCCCGACAGCGCGTCGGCGGCCTGGACGATCACGGCCTCCACGGTCTGCGGGTCCACCTCGTTGTGGTGTGCCTCCATCGCATGCGCGACGGCCTCGGACTCGCCGTGGCGCCGGGCGAAGTCGCCGGCGACGAGCGCGTGCGGGCCCTCGATCTCGTGCGAGACGGCCTTGCCGACGTCGTGAAGGAGCGCCGCGCGGCGGGCGGTCTTCGCGCTGGCACCGAGCTCGTCGGCCATCATCGCGGCGAGATGGGCGGTCTCGATGGAGTGCGCGAGGACGTTCTGGCCGTAGCTGGTGCGGAACTTCAGGCGCCCGAGGAGCTTGACGATCTCGGGGTCCAGGCCGGCGACGTTGGCCTCCAGCGCGGCGGACTCGCCCTCCTCCACGATGTGGGCCTCGAGCTCGGACTTCGCCTGGTAGTAGGTCTCCTCGATGCGCGCGGGATGGATGCGCCCATCCGACAGCAGCCGCTCCAGGGTCATGCGGGCGATCTCGCGCCGCACCCCGTCGAAGCCGGAGAGGACGACCGCGTTCGGCGTGTCGTCGATGATGAAGTCGACGCCGGTGAGGTTCTCCAGCGCGCGGATGTTGCGCCCCTCACGGCCGATGATGCGGCCCTTCATGTCGTCGGAGGAGAGCTGCACGACGGAGACGGTGGTCTCGGCCGCGTGGCTGGCCGCGAGGCGCTGCATGGCGACGGACAGGATGGAGCGCACGCGACGCTCGGCCTCGCGCTTGGTCTCCTCCTCGACCTGGCGCAGGACCTTCGCGTGGGCGTGGCGCGAGTCCTCCTCGATCTCCTTGAGCAGGACCGCCTTGGCCTGCGAGGCGCTCATGCCCGAGACGCGCTCGAGCTCACGCTGCAACAGGGTGCGGTCACGGCCGAAGCGCTCGCGGGCCTCGGCGAGCTGCACGCGGTCCTCGTCGAGGTCGCGGGCGCGCTTCTCGACCTCGTCGGCGCGGCGCTCCAGCTCGGCGCGCTGACGATCGATGTCCTGGCTGACGCGCTCGTCCTTGGAGTCGCGCCGGGCGGCGTCACCGGCGGCGACCTCGGCGCGCACGGCGGAGACCTCCTCGCGCACCGCCTGGGGCGTCGCGCGCGAACGGCTCATGAGGGCCGCCGCGACCACGATGCCGACGGCGAGCACCGCCGCCGCAATCAGAATCTCCATCCCGTTCTCCACTCCTTTCGCCCAACGTCAGGCGTCAGGTTCACATCAGCGTATGGAGCGTTCGACGGGCCCGGAGGGCACAAGCAGGGTCAAGCATGCGGCGTGAGCCGCGGGAATCAGCAGACAGCGAGGCGGTGTCCTGGTGGTGTCGGCGTCCGGGTCCTTCGCCCGGAAGAAGGTCTACGTCGCATCGTCATGCCTGTTCCAGCTGGGTCAGAACCTACGTATTTGCTGCGGTTTCTCATGCCCCTTAAGGGCCCATTCGTTCGCTGTCCGGCATCCTAGTCCCGGCGGGCCGTGTGCGCAATCGAACGAGGACGTTCGCTGAGCGTCAATCCGCTCCCCGGACAAACGGGCGCCCGAGCGCCGACGGCCACGCCGACCATCCCGGGCGGCGCATGCCCAGCCACGAGACGGTGACGATCACGACGACCGTGCCGATGTACGGCAGCGCCGTGAAGAACTGGGACGGGATCCCCCAGCCCAGCGCCTGGGCCACGAAGCCCAGCGTCTGCAGGCCGCCGAACAGGTAGGCGCCGACGATCAGCATCCGCGGGCGCCAGCGCGCGAAGATGACCAGCGCCAGCGCGATCCAGCCCTGTCCGGCCGTTGCGCCGTCGAGCCACGTGTGCAGCGTGGCGAGCGTCAGGAAGCCGCCCCCGAGGCCCGCCATGGCGCCTCCTGCGAGCACGGATCCGAAGCGCCACCGGGTGACGGGGATGCCCATCGCGTCGGCGGTGGTCGGGCTCTCGCCGATCGCCCGCATGTTCAGCCCGTGGCGGGTGTAGCTCAGCAGCCAGTGCACGGCGAAGGGGAGCAGGAAGGCCAGGTACGCCAGGCCCGGCTGTCCGAAGAGCCCGGGGCC
>JAOPZL010000359.1 GCA_025964175.1 Solirubrobacterales bacterium | reverse complement strand
CGGTCGAGGTAGCCGGCGGTGCCGGAGTAGATCGCGGCCACCTCGTCCTCGACCGGCCACGGCTTCAGCTCGTCCTGGTTCAGCGCCTCGACGAGCCGCTCACCGCGGTTCAGCGTGGCCTGCGTCTCGGCATCGAGGTCGGAGCCGAACTGGGCGAACGCCTCGAGGTCGCGGTACTGCGACAGGTCGATGCGCAGACGGCCGGCGACCTTCTTCATCGGCTTCGGCTGGGCGTTGCCGCCCACGCGGGAGACCGAGATGCCGACGTTGATCGCCGGGCGCACGCCCGAGCGGAACAGGTCGGCCTCGAGGAAGATCTGGCCGTCGGTGATCGAGATGACGTTCGTCGGGATGTAGGCCGACACGTCGCCGGCCTGCGTCTCGATGATCGGCAGGGCGGTCAGCGAACCGGCGCCCAGATCGTCGTTGAGCTTGACCGCGCGCTCGAGCAGGCGGCTGTGCAGGTAGAAGACGTCGCCCGGGTACGCCTCGCGGCCCGGCGGGCGACGGAGGAGCAGCGACATCTGGCGGTACGCGTACGCGTGCTTGGTGAGGTCGTCGTAGACCGCCAGCGCGTGGCCGCCCTTGTAGAGGAAGTACTCGGCCATGGCGCAGCCGGCATACGGCGCGATGAACTTGATCGGGGCGGCGGCATCGGCGCCGGCAGCCACGATGATCGTGTTCTCCAGGGCGCCGGCCTCGGCCAGCGTCTCGGCCAGGGCCACGACGGTCGCCATGCGCTGGCCGATGGCCACGTACACGGAGACGACGCCCGAGTCCTTGTTGTTGATGATCGTGTCGATCGCGATCGTCGTCTTGCCGGACTGACGGTCGCCGATGATCAGCTCGCGCTGGCCACGGCCGATCGGGATCATCGAGTCGATCGCCTTGATGCCGGTCTGCAGCGGCTCGTGGACCGACTTGCGCTGGACGACGCCGGGGGCCTTGAACTCGGCCGGGCGCGTCTCGGTCGTCTCGATCTCGCCCTTGCCGTCGAGCGGGTTGCCCAGCGGGTCGACGATGCGGCCCAGCAGGCCGTCGCCGACGGGGATCTCGAGAAGGTGGCCGGTGCGCTTGACGGTGTCGCCCTCGACGATCTTGTCCCACTCGCCGAAGAGCACGACGCCGACGTTGTCGGACTCGAGGTTCAGCGCGAGGCCGGTGACGTCGTGGGGGAACTCGAGCATCTCGAACGACATGGCGTTCTCGAGGCCGTGGACACGGGCGATGCCGTCAGCCACGGACAGCACCGTGCCGACCTCGGTGAGCTCGGCCTGACCGGCATCGAGGCCTTCGATGCGGCTCTTGAGGATGGAGGTGATCTCGTCGGGCTTGATCTGCACTGGGTTGTCAGCTCCTGGCGACTTGCTTGCGCAAGGATTCGAGGCGGTTGCGGATGGAGGCATCGAGGATCGAGTTGCCCACCCGCAGGACGATGCCGCCAAGGATGTCGGGGTTGACGGAAGCGGAGACGTCGACCTTGCGGCCGGTCCGCTCGCCGATGGTGCGGCCGAGGCTCTCCACCGTCGCGTCGTCGAGCTTGATGGCGCTCGTCAACTGGACGGAGAGCAGCTTGTTCTCCTCGCGCCACAGACGATCGAACTCGCGCCGGATCCGGAACACGGCCGGTACGCGATGCTTCTCGATCAGCAGCTCGAGGAAGTTGAGGAGCGCCGGCTCGGCGCCCTCGACCGCCTTGTGCAGGCCGTCCTTCTTCTCATCGGTGGAGAAGTACGGGGAGAAGAAGAAGGTCTGCAGCCCGCGGTCGGAGTCGATGGCGTCGGCGAACTGCGCAAGCTGCTCGCGCACCGTGTCGAGGTCGCCGCTCTCCTGGGCGACCTCGAACAGCGCACGTGCGTAGACCTGAGCGATCTCCTCCACCTACGACTCCTGGGTGAGGCTGGAGAAGTCGAGCTCGGCCAGAGCCTCGTCGACGAGACGACGCTGGTCGTTCTCGGTCAGCACCTTGCGGGTGACCTTCTCGGTGGCCAGGACGGTGAGGTCGGCGACCTCGGCCCGGATCTCCTGGATCGCGCGCCGCGTCTCCGCCTCGACGTCACGACGGGTCTGCGCGAGCAGCTCCTCACGCTGACGGCGCGCGGCCTCGAGCGACTCGCGCTCGACAGACTCTCCCGCCTTGCGTGCCCGGGTGATGATCTCCTCGGCCTGCACCCGCGCCTCCTTCAGGCGCTCGCGGTACTCGGCGAGGAGCTCCTCGGCCTCGGCCTTCGTGCGCTCCGAGGCGTCGATTGCGGCCTCGATGGACTTCTGGCGCTTGTCCAGCGCCTCACCGATACGCGGGAAGGCGAGCTTCCAGAGCACGAACAGGGTGATGCCGAACGCGATCAGCGTCCAGATCATCACCCCCACGTTCGGGGTGACGAGGAAGTTGCCGCTGTCCTCTGCTGCGAAGGCCGGCATCGACTAGGCCGAGAGGAAGAAGGCGATCAGACCGAAGATGAACGCGTAGAAGACGATCGCCTCGGTGAGGGCGAAGCCCAGCCACTGGATCGAGGTGATCTCGTCGCGCATCTCGGGCTGACGAGTCACAGACTCGATGACCTTGCCGAAGATGTAGCCCACGCCGACGCCTGGGCCGACGGTGCCAAGACCGGCGCCCACGCCGAGCGCGATGGCGCGCAGCCCCTTGGCGGTTGCGTCAGACGACGCTGCCTGGGCGAGGATGCCGATGCTGTCGAGGTCCACGGTACTCGTAGCTCCTTTTGCTTAGTGCTCCTCGGCGACGGCGCCGCCGAGGTAGATCGCGGTAAGGGTCGCGAAGATGAACGCCTGCAGGGTGGCGACCAGGCCGACTTCGAACAGGAAGAAGGCCACCGCCATCGGGACGGTGATCACACCCAGTGCAGGGAGGCCGAGCAGGACGACGAGTCCGCCGGCCATGAACAGGATCAGAAGATGGCCCGCCAGGATGTTGGCGAACAGTCGGACGCTCAGGGAGATGATCCGCACGAAGTGCGAGATGACCTCGATGAACCAGATCGGCACGGCGGCCGGTCCTTCGACTCCGGCGGGTACCCAGCTCTTCAGGTAGCCGATGAGGCCCTTGGCCCGGATGCCCTCGAAGTGGTAGCTGAACCAGACCAGGAGGGTCAGGGTCAGCGGCACCGAGATGTTTGCCGTCGCCGCGTACAGGGCGAACGACGGGACCGAGATCCCGAAGAGGTTGAAGCTCTCGTGCGAGTTCGTCGGCAGCGGGATGTACCCGATCATGTTCGACCACCAGATGAACAGGAAGAGCGTCCCGATGAAGGGGAACCACTTCTTGGCCATCCTGGCGTCCATGTTGCCGCCGGCGATGTTGTTCTTCATCAGCTGGTAGGCGCCTTCGACGACCACCTGCACCTTGTTCGGACGCTGCTGCATCCGGTTGGCGATGAAGAGCATCGACCAGATCGTGAAGATCGCGGCCAGCACGAGGTAGAGCACGGCCTTGTTGATCGAGAGGTTCACCGATCCGAGGTGGATCCCGATCCAGTCGTCGAGCTTGAACTCGCTCTGGGGCTGGTACGCCGTGTTCTGACCCGAGGAGCCGAAGACGAGCCCCAGCACGATCAGCAGGATCATCGGGATGAGGACGCCGATGGCGACGGTTGCGCGTTTGCTCACAGGCTCGTTTGGGAGGTGTCGAAGGGACGGACGATGAGGTTCGCCGTGAAGGCGGCGGTGAAGACGGCGAGGAACAGGACGGCCGCCGCGAGGCCGGCTTGGTCGGATACCCCGACGCCGACTCCGAAGATCGTAAGGGCAACGAGCCAGCCGCGGCCGATCATCGAGCCGGCCATGATGCCGGCGACCTGCTGCGGCTTCTCGGCGTTGCGCGCCTTGTTGGCGGCGTAGCGGGCGATCAGCTTCTGGGCGATCCAGGCGGCCGTGCCCGCGGCCCAGCCGACGATCGGCCAGCCCGCGACGATGAACACGGGAAGGGCGATCGCGAGCAGCGCGAGATCGAGGTGGCGGAAGAAGAAGAGGGGATCAGACATCGCGAAGGCGGTCAGTGAGCGCCGCGAGACCGGCGACCGGGACCACGTGGTGCCCGACGGTCGTCGAGCAGGCAGTCGGCCCGCAGCGCGAGCCGCGGACGACGACGACCCCTGCGCAGGGCGGCGGCGTCGCGGTGCGACGGCTGGCGGCGATGGCACGGCTCCGTCCGGCGCGCGGGCGGCTGGACGGGCTCATCGTCGTTGGGGGCAGTGGGATCGAAGTCGGGCATCGCGAATCAGCGCAACAGGCCGGCGCAACGGAGCGCCGGGGAACGGGGACCATAGGGACAGAACGGCGGTCATGCGCTGAGGTTCCAGCAGCAGGGCGCGCAGCATAGCGGGTTTCCCGGACTTTGTGATGACTTTGTAACAGTCGGCTCGAACGGAGTCTGTCAGAGAATGACGAGAGCGAACTCCACCTCGCCCCTCTCCACTACCCCATCGCCCATCGTGTGCACCCGTTGTCTACGACGGTCTGTAGGACTTCCGGGGTTGAAGATCTGGAACGAGCCGTCCTCCGTGCGCTCGCTCAGCGGGATGTGGGAGTGGCCGAAGACGACCGCCGCGCAGTCCGCGAACCGGGCTCGTTGCCGCTCGAGCCGGCCGCGGGCGGGGCCGGCGTCGTGGACCATCCCGATCCGCACGCCGTCGACCTCGACCACGCGGGCGTGCGGGAGGCGGGCGGCCAGCGCGGGCTCGTCGACGTTGCCGAGCACCGCCCGCACGGGCGGCCCGATCGCCTCGAGCTCGTCGAGGAAGGCGGCGGTGATCAGGTCGCCGCCGTGAAGGATGAGGTCGGCGGCGCGCAGTCGCTCCAGGCACGCCTCGGGCAGGCGGCGCTGCCCGCGCGGGAGATGCGTGTCGGAGATGATCGCCAGGCGGGTCACGGGCTCACTTGGGGCTCAGGCGCGATCTTGCGGGCGGTGCGCGCGAGATCAATCGGGCGAGGAGACTTCCAGCGCCTGGAACTCGCCGGTCTCCAGCTGCTCGGCGACCTCCTCGTCGGTCGCCTCGGGCCGCCGGCGGGTGAACAGCCGGCGGAACTTGACGATCTCCAGGACGTAGACGAGGTAGACCGAGGCCGCCACCGCGAGCAGCCCGAGCGCCGCCATCAGCAGCGACCACCCGAGGGAGAACTTGCCGCCGTTGTCGCTGTAGGGCACGAACCGCAGCGCGAGCGCGAGGCCGGCCTGGATCAGCGTCCAGGCGTACAGGTAGAGGACGGTGCGGCGCTGGCTGAAGCCGATGTTGGAGAGCCGGTGGTGCAGGTGCCAGCGGTCGGCGGAGTACACCGGGCGCCGGTACTTCATCCGCTTGAGCACGACGAACGTCGTGTCCAGGAACGGCACGGTCAGCACGAGCAGCGGGAAGACGAGGGCGAGGATCGCGTTCGTCTTGACCGAGCCCTGCACGGCGACGCAGCCCAGCAGCAGCCCGAGCAGGAGCGCGCCCGCGTCGCCCATGAAGACCTGGGCCGGGTGGAAGTTCCAGAACAGGAAGCCGAGCGCGGCCCCGCCGACGATGGCCGCCAGCACGCCCGCCCCGTCGCGCCCGAGGTCGAAGGCGATGATCGCGAAGGTCGCGCCGGCGATCGCGCAGACTCCGGCGGCGAGGCCGTCGATGCCGTCGGAGAAGTTCACGACGTTCATCACCGCGACCAGGCCGATCACGGTCAGCGGCCCGGCGGCGCTGCCGAAGTCGATCGCGCCCAGGAACGGGATCGTGACGTTGCTGACCCGCACCCCGGCCGCGACCGGGATCGTCGCCGCCGCCACCTGCCCGACGAGCTTGATGGCGGCGTGCAGGTCGAAGCGGTCGTCGAGCGCGCCGACCAGGGAGATCAGCACCGAGCCGGCCATGATCGCCCGCAGCTGCGAGTCCCAGTCGAGGAACAGGCCGCTGGCGAAGAGGACGCCGGCGAGGATCGCCAGGCCGCCCAGCAGCGGCGTGGGGCTGGCCGACAGCCCCCGCTCGCGCGGCTGGTCGACGGCCCCCACCGCCTCGGCGAAGCGGGCCATGAACGGGGTCAGCGCCGCGGCGACCGCCGCCGCCGCGATGAACCCCAGGACCGCGTCGAGCTCGTTCATGACGGACCGCAGCATGGCAGGCGTCGGCGACCGGTTCGTGAAATCGCGCGCCGCTCGCGCGATGACTGGCCCGCGCCCGCCGCCGGCGGCCGACGCGGGCCGGCGGGCCTACACCGCGCTGGGCGCGCTCAGCTGCTCGTAGAGCGGGTAGCGCTCGGCGATCGCCGCGGCGCGCTCGGCCAGCTCGTCGCGGCGCGCGGCGAACTCCGGGGTCAGCGCCGTGGCCATCACCCTCCCGATCTCGCCGAAGTCCGCGACGCTCACACCGCGGGTGGCCAGCGCCGGGGTGCCGACGCGCAGCCCGCTGGTGACCATCGGCGGGCGCGGGTCGAACGGGATCGCGTTGCGGTTGACCGTGATGCCGATGTCGTGCAGGCGGTCCTCGGCCTGCTGGCCGTCCAGCTCGGACTCGCGCAGGTCGACGAGCGCCAGGTGCACGTCGGTCCCCCCCGTCAGAACGTTCACGCCGTGTCCGGCGTTCAGGAGCTCGGCCGCGACGGCCTGGGCGCCCTCGATCGTGCGCTGCTGGCGTTCGCGGAAGGCGTCGCTGGCGGCGATCTTCAGCGCGACCGCCTTCGCGGCGATGACGTGCTCCAGCGGGCCGCCCTGCTGGCCCGGGAAGACGGCGGAGTCGATCTTCTTGGCGTACTCGGCGCGCGACAGGATCATGCCGCTGCGCGGGCCGCCGAGGGTCTTGTGGATCGTCGTGGTGACGACGTCGGCGTACGGCACCGGCGACGGGTGCAGCCCGGCGGCGACGAGCCCGGCGAAGTGGGCCATGTCGACGAACAGGAGCGCGCCGACCTCGTCGGCGATCTCGCGGAAGCGGGGGAAGTCGAGCTGGCGCGGGTAGGCCGACCAGCCGGCGACGATCATCTTCGGCCGGTGCTCGCGGGCGAGCTTGGCGACCTCGTCCATGTCGATGAGGCTGGTCTCGCGATCGACCTCGTAGGCGACGATGTGGTACAGCCGCCCGGAGACGTTGATCTTCATGCCGTGGGTGAGGTGCCCGCCGTGGGCCAGCGAGAGGCCCATGATCGTGTCGCCCGGCTGCAGCAGCGCGTGGTAGACGGCGGTGTTGGCCGGGGCGCCCGCGTGCGGCTGGACGTTGGCGTGCTCGGCGCCGAACAGCGCCTTGGCCCGGTCGATGGCCAGCTGCTCGGCGATGTCGACGAACTCGCAGCCGCCGTAGTAGCGCTTGCCCGGGTAGCCCTCGGCGTACTTGTTGGTGAGCACGCTGCCCTGGCACTCGAGCACCGCCTGCGGCACGAAGTTCTCCGAGGCGATCATCTCCAGCGTCGTCTGCTGGCGATGGAGCTCGCGCGCGAGGACGTCGGCAATCTCGGGATCGACATCGGCCAGGGCGCGATTGAAGAAGTCAGACGGCAGATCGGAGCTCACCTGGCCACCGTATCAGCGCACGCTCAGAGCCCGGTAAGGGCGGCCGCGACGCGATCCTCGTCGACCAGCCCATGGCGCACGATCGACCACGACCCGTCGATTCCGAAGGAGCGCAGGTCGACGATCGTCGACGGGGTCCCGGCCAGCTGGCCGGCGTCGAGGACGAGGTCGGCGGCGTCCCGCAGCTCGGGCGCGATCTCGCAGACCCGGCGCGCGTCGGACTCGCCGGACCGGTTGGCGCTGGACTGCAGCACCGGCCAGTTGACGGCGTGCAGCGCGGAGGCCGCCGGCGGCAGCGCGGGGACGCGCAGCCCGAGGGTCTCGGGGTCATCGCCGCAGGCCAGGCGGAAGCGATGCTCGGGGTTGGGCAGCAGCAGCGTGACCCCGCCCGGGAGCAGCGCCTCCAGCGCCGACGCGGTGCGCGACGGCAGGTCGGGCAGCGAGGCGAAGGCGAGCTCGAGCGAGAAGAAGAGCACGGCCGAGGACTTCACCAGCGGGCGCTGCTTGAGGCGGTAGAGCGCCTCGACGGAGTCGCTGGTGGCCGGGTCGCAGGCCAGGCCGTAGACGGTGTCGGCGGGGAAGATGGCGATCCCGCCGACGGCCATGCAGCGCTCGAAGGTGGCGGCGTCGTCGGCGGTCAGCATCCGACGGTCACCCGCTCCAGGCCCGCGAGGTCGCGCTCGGTGCGGACCTCCGCGTAGCCGGCCATCCGCAGCAGCACCCGGACGGCGTCGCCCTGCTCGAAGCCGTGCTCGAGCGCGATCCACCCGACGCGGCGAGCCGCGGCCTGCTCGACGAGCGCGCGGATGGCGTCCAGCCCGTCGGGGCCGGAGAAGAGGGCGAGCGCCGGCTCGTGGCGGGCGATCTCGGGAGCGAGCGCCTCGCCGTCGACGACGTAGGGCAGGTTGGCGACGACGGCCTGGAAGTCCCCGCTCGGCAGGCCGTCTGCCTGCGCCCAGGTCACGTCCAGGCCGAGCCGCTGTCCGTTGGCGCGGGCGACCTCCAGCGCCTCGGGCGAGAGGTCGGAGGCGGTGACGGACAGATCGGGCCGCTCGTCGGCGAGCGCGAGCGCGACCGCGCCGCTGCCGGTGCCGACATCGACCACGCGCGTCCCCATCGCCAGTCCCTCGACGGCGAGCTGCACGAGCAGCTCGGTCTCCGGGCGCGGGACGAGCACGCGGCGGTCGACCTGCAGGTCGATGTGGCGAAAGCCCTTGCGGCCCAGGAGGTAGGCGACCGGCTCGCGCCCGATGGAGCGGCGGCGCACGAGGTCCTGGAAGCGGCGGATCGCGGGGCCCTCGATGCTGAGGTCGCGATCGATGTAGAGCCGGGTCCGCTCGACCCCGAGCGCCTCGGCCAGCAGCAGCTCGGCATCCAGGCGGGGAGCGTCGACGCCCGCGGCGTTGAGCGCGACGAGCGCCGAGTCCAGCGCGTCACGTACGGGGATGGTCATGTGGCCGCTTCGAGCCCGCGGCGCTTCTCGTCGGACTGCAGCGCGCCGGTGAAGTCGTCCAGCTCGCCCTCGAGGACCGCCTCGAGGTTGTGCTGGGTCAGCTTGATGCGATGGTCGGTGACGCGCCGCTCACCGTAGTTGTAGGTGCGGATCTTCTCGGCCCGCTCGCCGGTGCCGACCTGCGACCGGCGGTCGGCCGACAGCGACGCCTGCTGCTCGGCCATCGCCGCCTCGTAGAGGCGCGCCCGCAGCACGCGCATCGCCTTCTCGCGGTTCTGCAGCTGGCTCTTCTCGTCCTGCATCGAGACGACGATCCCGCTCGGCCTGTGCGTGATGCGGACCGCGGAGTCGGTCGTGTTGACCGACTGCCCGCCCGGGCCCGAGGAGCGGTAGACGTCGATCTGGAGGTCGCTCTGCTCGACGTGGACGTCGACCTCCTCCGCCTCGGGAAGGACGGCGACGGTCGCCGTGGAGGTGTGGATCCGGCCCTGGGACTCGGTCGCCGGGACGCGCTGCACGCGGTGGGTGCCGCCTTCGAACTTGAAGACCGAGTACGCGCCGTCGCCCTTGATCTCGAACGTGTAGGCGCCGTCGCCGACGTCCAGCGGCTCGGTCTTGAACCCGCGGCGCTCGGCGTACTTGGTGAGCATCCGGTAGAGGTCGCCGGCCCACAGGCCCGCCTCCTCGCCGCCCGCGCCGCCGCGGATCTCGACGATGACGTTCTTGACGTCGTTGGGGTCACGCTCGACCATCGCGAGGCGGATCCCCTCGGCGAGCTCGTCGATGCGTGCCTGCGCGGCCTGCAGCATCTCGCGGACCTCGGGGTCCTCGGCCTCGGCCAGCAGCTCGCGCGCGCCGGCGGCGTCGTCGACGGCGCGGCGCCATTCGCCGGCCAGCTCGTGGGCGGGCTGCAGGCGGCGGTACTCGCGGCCGACCTCGGCGTAGCGCTGGCGGTCCCCGATGACGTCGGGGTCGACCACCTGCTGCTCGAGGTCGGCGAAGCGCGACTCGATCTGCTCGACCAGGGACTCGATCACGCTGCCGAGGGTACGGCCTCGCGTCAGCGCGGCGCCGGGCTCAGGTGAAGAGCCCGTCGCCGCCGCCGTAGAGGATCAGGAGCCAGCTGCCCGCTGCCGAGGTCGGCCAGCTCGGGAACTCGCCCCACGCGCGGTCGTCGACCGCGTGGTCGGCGCCCATGGGCCCGATCAACCCGCCGTTGGTGGTGGAGAGGATCGAGAGCACGGCGTCGTCGGCCGGCGAGCTGCCGGCGCCGAGGCGGTTCAGGGCCCAGTCGGCCTGGATGGTGCCCTCGCTCCAGATCACGTTGGGCGCGGTCGATCCGGCGAACGGCTTGAAGCCGCTCCACAGGATCGAGCCGACCGTGCGGGGGGACTGGTACAGGTTGGACTGCATCCAGCTCGCGACCTGGGTGGCGCGCGCGTCGCCGCGCAGCTTCAGGAAGACCGAACCCAGCGTCTGCACGTCCAGTGGGATGCGCGCGTCGTCGATGCCCTCGACGAAGAACGCCTGCGTGCCGGCCTGCAGGATCAGCTTGGACGTGATCGCGTTGCCGGCGGTGGTGTAGGCCGTCGTCATGGCCGTGCCCGTGATCGAGCTGCCGATCACGTTGCGGCCGTACTCGACCCCGGCCTCGCGGAAGAACTCGGCCGCCAGCAGGTTGTGCTGGGTGGAGACCCACTGCACGTCGGGACCGCCGAGGACCAGGCCGTCGGTCCGGCGCGACGCGAGCAGGTACTTCGCCACGCCCGCGGTGAGGCCGTTGTAGCGCCCGTTGCCGTACCTGCGCTCGTAGGCGACGCCGGCGAGGCCGACCCAGGCCAGCGCGTTGGAGCGGATCTGGCCCGACGAGGCACCCGTCTTGACGTCGTAGGCGAAGGCCAGCGAGCCGTCGTTCAGCTGCAGCGCCTTGAGCTGGTCCAGCAGCTGCTGCGCCTGCTCCTTGTAGCCGAGGTCGGTGAAGGCGATCGCTGCGAGCGCATTGTCGTAGGTCCAGCTGAGGTTGGCCAGGCGGCTGTAGCTGGCGTCGGTGGTCGGGATCTCGAACGAGCGCACGAGCAGCAGCGAGCCGGCGGTGTTCGTCGAGCCGAAGCTGACCGAGGAGGCCGAGGTCGTGGTGCCGCTGCCGTGGGCGGCGGCGCGCGCCACGACGGAGCGCGCCGGCGTCCGGGTCTTCTTCTTGCCCGAGGCATTCACGGGAACCGGCCCGACCTGCTTGGCCAGCCACTGGGCCAGTGGGTTGTCGGGCGCCTGGTCGCTCTGGTCCCGGGGCCACGCGCGGTCGACCGATCCCCCATGGCGGTGCTCGGGCTTCTTCTTCGACCGCGCCGCGGGGGCGACGGCCGGGACGGCCACGGCGACCACGAGCAGGGAGACGAGGGCGAGAGCGAATCGGCGCATGATGGGCCTATCGACCGATGAGCCGAAGAACTTGCGCTTCGTGTCGCGCCGACCGCGGGCACGGCGGCGACGCCCGGGACCCGGTCAGGCCACGACTTCGACGCCGACGAGGTCGGCGGCGGTCTGCTCA
>JAOPZL010000319.1 GCA_025964175.1 Solirubrobacterales bacterium | reverse complement strand
GACGTCGCGGGCGAGCTCGGCCTGGACCCTGGCGAGCCCGCGCTGCGGGTGCGCCGCGTGCGCTGCGCCGGCGGCCTGCCGCTCGTCCTCGAGGACTCCTGGCTGCCGGCCGACCCGTTTCGCGGGCTGACGGCCGGCGACCTGCGCGGCTCGCTGTACGCCGCGATGGGCTCGCGGTTCGGGGCGGAGCCGGTGCGCGCGGTCGAGCGCCTCGAGCCGGTGCTGGCCCGGGCCTACGAGGCGGGCGAGCTGGGGGTGGTCCGCGGGGCACCGCTGATGCTCGTCGAGCGCACCGCGTGGGACGCGACCGGGCGCACGGTCGAGTACGCCCGCGACCTGCATCGCGGCGATCGCGCGCGGTTCGTCGTCGAGGTCCGCACGGGGGTCGAGGGTGGTTGAGCTGCACGAGGTCCTGCCGCTGTTGGAGGCCGAGCTCGGCCCGCTGGGTGGTGAGCCGGTCGCGCTGACGGCGGGGATCACGAACCGCAACCTGCGCGTGCGCCTCGGCGACGGCGAGTACGTCGTGCGCCTCTGCGACCCGGGCGCGACCGTGCTCGGCATCGATCGCGCGTGCGAGTCCGAGGCCGGCCGCCGCGCCGCCGCGCTGGGCATCGGGCCCGAGGTCGTGCTCGCGCCGCCCGGCGTGCTCGTCACCCGTTGGCTGGGCGGCGGGACGCTGACCGGGGAGCAGGTGCGCGGGTCGATCGGGCTGGTCGCCACCCTGCTGCGCACCTTCCACTGCAGCGTGCCGCCGCTGCACCACCCGTTCGCCGTCTTCCGCCTGGCCGAGCTGCACGCCGGGCTGGCGCGCACGCTGCCCGGCGCCTATCCGGCCGTCCGCGAGCTCGCGGTGCGGATCGAGGGGGCGCTGAGCGGCCCCGAGCACGCGCCGTGCCCGTGCCACAACGACCTGCTCACCGCGAACTTCGTCTCCGACGGAGCGCGCATCCACCTCGTCGACTGGGAGTACGCCGGGATGAACGACCCCTTCTTCGACCTCGGCAACCTGTCGGTCAACAACGGCTTCGACGAAGCCGACGATCGCACCCTCCTGGAGTCCTACTTCGGTGAGCCGGGCGGTGAGCGGCGCTTCGCCGCGCTGCGGCTGATGCGGATCGTCTCCGACCTGCGCGAGGCGACCTGGGGCGCCGTGCAGGCGACGATCTCCCCGCTGGACGAGGACTACGAGGGCTACGCGGCGACGCACTTCGCCCGCTGCGAGCAGGCCGCCGCCGACCCGCGAGTCGAAGGGTGGCTGCATGCCGCGGCCGCGTGAGCTCCCCGACCGCGCCCGCGTGGTCATCATCGGCGGCGGCGTGGGCGGCTGCTCGATCGCCTACCACCTGGCGCAGCTGGGCGAGAGCGACGTCGTCGTCCTGGACCGCGACGAGCTGACCAGCGGCTCGACCTTCCACTCCGCTGGCCTCGTCGGCCAGCTGCGCGGATCGGTCTCGCTGACGAAGATGATGATGCACTCGGTCGAGCTCTACCGCACGCTGGACTGCGGCTGGGTCGAGTCGGGCGGCATCCGGCTGGCGTGCACGCCCGAGCGCGAGGAGGAGGTCCTGCGGCAGGTGGCGTGGGCCAAGACGTTCGGGCTGCCGCTGGAGCTGTTGACGGCCGACGAGGCGCAGGCGCTCTTCCCGCTGATGGTCACCGACCGCGTGCGCTGCGCGTCCTACCTGCCCACGGATGGGTATCTGGACCCCTCACAGCTCACCTACGCGCTCGCCGACGGCGCGCGGGCGGGCGGCGTGCGGATCTTCACCCACACGCGGGTCACCGGGATCGACGTGCGCGACGGTCGCGTGCGGGGGGTGTCGACCCAGTGGGGCGACATCGAGGCGGAGGTCGTCGTCGACGCGGGCGGGATGTACGCGGCGGAGATCGCCCGGATGGCCGGCGTGCGCGTCCCGATCGTGCCGATGGCCCACGAGTACCTCGTCACGCAGCCGTTCCGCGAGGACCGCGTGCCCGGGGCGCACCTGCCGACGCTGCGCGACCCCGACCTGCTCATCTACTTCCGCGAGGAGGGCGCGGGGCTGATCATGGGCGGCTACGAGCGGGAGTCCGCGCCCTGGGCGCTCGATCGCGACGGGGTGGACGCGATCCCCGCCGACTTCAACGGCCGGCTGCTCGAGGAGGACTGGGAGCGCTTCGAGGAGATCTCGGTCAACGCGCGGGTTCGGGTGCCCGTGATGGACGAGGTGACGATCACCAGGCTCATCAACGGGCCCGAGGCGTTCACGCCCGACAACGAGTTCTGCTTGGGGGAGAGCGAGGTCGCGGGCTTCTTCGTCGCCGCCGGGTTCTGCGCGCACGGGCTCGCGGGCGCGGGCGGGATCGGGAAGGTGCTCGCGGAGTGGATCATGGCCGGCGAACCGACCATGGACCTGTGGCGGATGGACATCCGCCGCTTCGGCGCGCACTACCGCTCGCCGTCCTACACCCTCGCGCGGGTCCGCGAGAACTACGAGACGTACTACGACATCGAGTACCCCGGGCACGAGCGGGCCGCCGGGCGCCCGCTGCGGATGTCCAGCGCGTACCCGTGGCACGCCGCGCACGGAGCGCTGTTCGGCGAGAAGTCGGGGTGGGAGCGGGTCAACTGGTACGCGGCCAACGAGGCGGCGGGTGACGAGTCGCTGCGCCCGCGCGGGTGGGCGGGGATGCACTGGTCGCCGGCGATCGGAGCCGAGCATCTGGCCGTGCGGTCGCGCGCCGGGCTGTTCGACGAGTCGTCGTTCGCCAAGATCGAGGTGAGCGGACCCGGGGCCGCCGCGTACCTGGAGTCGGTCTGCGACAACGTCGTGGCCCGCGGCGTCGGCGACCTGACCTACACGCAGCTGCTCAACCG
This sequence comes from Solirubrobacterales bacterium, assembly GCA_025964175.1. Classification (GTDB taxonomy): domain Bacteria; phylum Actinomycetota; class Thermoleophilia; order Solirubrobacterales; family Solirubrobacteraceae; genus Capillimicrobium. The sequence continues at coordinate 890 of JAOPZL010000319.1, read as the reverse complement.
GCGCGGCGGGATCGAGTCCGACGTGACCGTCGCGCGGCTGGAGGAGGAGCTGTTCGTCATCTACACGGGGACCGCGTTCGGCGCGCACGACCTCGGATGGCTGCGGCGGTTCGCGCCCGGCGACGGGTCGGTCGCGGTGCGCGACGTCACGTCGGCGTGGGCGTGCTTCGGGCTGTGGGGCCCGCTGGCGCGCGACGTGCTGGCGCCGCTGACCCCCGACGCGCTGGACGCGCCGTACATGAGCGTGCGCGCGCTGACCGTCGGCGACGTTCCCGTCCGCGCCGCGCGGGTGACCTTCGTCGGCGAGCTCGGCTGGGAGCTGTCGTGCCCGGTCGAGTACGGGCTGGGGCTGTGGTCGGCGCTGTGGGAGGCGGGTCGCGAGCACGGGGTGGTCGCGGGCGGGTACAAGGCGATCGACTCGCTGCGCCTGGAGAAGGGCTACCGCGTGTGGGGCGCCGACATCACGCCCGACGACACGCCGCTGGAAGCCGGGCTCGGGTTCTGCGTCGCGGGATCGAAGGGGCTGGAGCTGCCCGAGCCGACGCGGCGGCTGCGCTGCCTCGTCCTCGACGACCCGCGGTCGGTCGCGTTGGGCAACGAGCCCGTCCGCGTCGACGGCGCCATCGTGGGGCGGGTGACCAGCGGCGGCTACGGCTACGCGGTGGAGCGCTCGATCGCGTACGCGTATCTGCCGGCGCAGGTCGAGATCGGCGCGGCGGTCGAGGTGGACGTGTTCGGCACGTGGGTGTCGGGGTCGGTCGCTGCCGAACCGCTGTACGACCCGTCGGGATCGCGGATCCGGGCGTGATGGCTGAGGCTGAGGTCGAGGCTGAGGTCGGTTCGCGGCGGCCGCCATCGGGGTAAGCCGGGCGATCATGATCGAAGAACCC
>JAOPZL010000293.1 GCA_025964175.1 Solirubrobacterales bacterium | reverse complement strand
CTCCGGGCACCGCCCGACCCGCAAGTAGGGCCGGGCCGGACCCGCTGCCGTCGTCGCGATCTCCGACGACGGCAGCGCGGACTCGGGAGCAGGAGGCGACGCGAAGCGATGACGAACGCGTCTTGTTCCGTGACGGGGCTGCGGGAATCGTGCGGGCATGGTCGAGATCCGGAGCCCTTCGCCCGCCGCCGCCGGACGAGGATGCTGGAGCCCTACTCCGCCGCCAGCAACCCGCCCGAGGCGTGCAGCGGCGGGCCCCCGGGGCCCTCGTCCGCCGGTTCCACGTTGCCGCTGTGGATCGGGTCCAGGTAGCGGACGCCGAGCTCCTCGCGGAGGTAGCGATCCACGATGCGGGCGCACTGGCGGCCCTCGTTGATCGCCCAGACGATGAGCGACTGGCCGCGGCGGGCGTCGCCGGCCGCGAAGACGCCGGCCTCGGTGGTCGCGTAGGTCGCGGCCTTGACGTTGCCGCGCTGGTCCTTGGCCACGCCGAGCTGGTCGAGGATGCCCTGCTCGGGGTGCAGGAAGCCCATGGCGAGCAGCACGAGGTCGGCGGGCTGCTCGCTCTCGGTGCCCTCGACGGGCTGGAAGTTCTCGGCCTGCGCGAAGTGGATCTTGCGCACGTGGCCGTCCGCGTCCCCGCTGAAGCGCGTGGTGGCGACCGCGTAGTCCTGCTCGGCGACCTCGAGGGCCTCGCCCTCCTGCATCGCGTAGGACTTGCGGTACTTCAGCGGCCACAGCGGCCACGGCGTCTTCTCGTCGACACGGCGCACCGGCGGCCGGTCGAGGATCTCGATCTGCGTGACCGACAGGGCGCCCTCGCGGATCGAGTTGCCGACGCAGTCCGCGCCGGTGTCGCCGCCGCCGATGACGATGACGTGCTTGCCCTTGGCGGTGATCGGCGCGATCAGCGCGGGATCGACCTCGCCGAGCGGCTCGGGCTGGGCAGGGTCGTTCGCCGCGACCCAGCGGTTGCGCCCGTAGAGGTAGTCCATCGCGAAGTGCACGCCGTCGAGCTCGCGGCCCTCGACCGGCAGGTCGCGGGGCACGCGGGAGCCGGTGGCCAGGACGATCGCGTCGAAGTCGCCGCGCAGGTCGTCCATCGTCACGTCGACGCCGACGTCGACGCCCGGGCGCATCTCGACGCCCTCGGCCGCGAGCTGCTGCACGCGGCGCTCGACCACGGTCTTCTCGATCTTGAAGTCGGGCACGCCGAAGCGGACGAGGCCGCCCATCGCCTCGTCGCGCTCGAACAGCACGACGCGGTGGCCGGAGCGGCGCAGCTGCTGCGCGGCGGCCATCCCGGCGGGGCCGGAGCCGATGACGGCGACGGAGCGACCGGTCTCGGTCTCGGGGCGCGGCGGGCGCGGCACGACCCAGCCCTCGTCCCACGCGCGGTTGACGATCGCGTTCTCGATCTGCTTGATCGTGACGGCGTCGCCCTCGTTGATCTCGAGCACGCACGCGGCCTCGCACGGCGCCGGGCACAGCCGCCCGGAGAACTCCGGGAAGTAGTTCGTCGCGTGCAGCTGGCGGATCGCGTCCTGCCAGCGGTCGCGGTAGACGAGGTCGTTCCAGTCCGGGATCAGGTTCCCCAGCGGACAGCCGTTGTGGCAGAACGGCACGCCGCACTCCATGCAGCGCGCGCCCTGCTCGCTCAGCTCCGCGTCCGGACGCTGAAGCACGAACTCGTGGTAGTCGGTGGCCCGCTCCTGCGGGGGGCGCTCGACGATCCCGTGGCGCGAGATCTTCAGGAAGCCGCCGATCTCGCCCACTTACTCGCCCTCCCCGATCCGCGCGCTCGGCTCGCCGACCACGTCCACGACCTCGCCGGCGAACGCGTCGGCGGTCGGCGCGGACGCCGCCTCCTCCTCGGCGGCGAGCTGCTCGAGCACGCGCCGGTAGTCGGCGGGGAAGACCTTCACGAACTTCTCGGCCAGGACCTCGAACTCGTCGAGGACGCGCTGCCCCACCGGGGAGCCGGTGCGCTGCACGTGCTCGGCGACGAGGTCGCGCAGCTCGATGCGGTCGGCCTCGTCCAGCGTGGTGAGATCGCCGAGTGCGCTCGGGTTGCAGCGTGACGCGAACGTCCCGTCCTCGTCCAGGACGAAGGCCAGGCCGCCGCTCATGCCCGCGGCGAAGTTGCGCCCGGTCGGGCCGAGCACGATCACGCGACCGCCGGTCATGTACTCGCAGCCGTGGTCGCCGACGCCCTCGACGACCGCGTTGGCCCCCGAGTTGCGCACACCGAAGCGCTCGCCGGCCAGGCCGCGGAAGAACGCGCGGCCGCTGGTCGCGCCGTACAGGACCGTGTTGCCGATGACGACGTTCTCCTCGGCCTTGTAGGTCACGCCCTCGGGCGGGCGCACGGCGAGGATCCCGCCGGACAGGCCCTTGCCCGTGTAGTCGTTGGCGTCGCCCCACAGGGTGAACGAGACGCCGGGCGCCAGCCAGCCGCCGAACGACTGACCGGCCGAGCCGTTGAAGGTGACGTCGATCGTCCCCTCCGGGAGGCCGTCGGCGCCGTTGCGCTGCGCGATGTGGGAGGACAGGATGCCGCCGACGCAGCGGTTCACGTTGCGGACCTTGAAGTCCAGCTCCACGCCGTCGCCGCCCTCGATCGCGCCCTTGGCCTGCTCGACGAGCTCCCAGTCGAGCGCGTCGTCGAGCACCGGCTCCTGCGGGCGCACGCGACGACGCGGCGCGTCGGCCGGGACGTCGGGCTGGGCCAGCAGCGCGGACAGGTCGATGCCGCGCGCCTTCCAGTGGTCGATCGCGTCGTCCACCTTCAGCAGCTCGCTGCGACCCGTGAGCTCCTCGAGCGTGCGAACGCCCAGGGAGGCCATGATCTCGCGCAGCTCCCCGGCCACGAAGAAGAAGAAGTTCACGACGTGCTCGGGCTGGCCCTGGAAGCGCTTGACGAGCTCCGGGTCCTGCGTCGCGATGCCGACCGGGCACGTGTTCAGGTGACAGGCGCGCATCATGATGCAGCCCGTCGCGATCAGCGGAGCGGTCGAGAAGCCGAACTCGTCGGCGCCGAGCAGCGCGGCGATCGCCACGTCGCGGCCGGTCTTCAGCTGGCCGTCGGTCTGCACGGTGATGCGCGAGCGCAGGTCGTTGGCCAGCAGCGTCTGCTGCGTCTCGGCCAGGCCGATCTCCCACGGACCACCCGCGGAGTGGATCGACGACAGCGGCGACGCGCCGGTGCCGCCGTCGTGGCC
>JAOPZL010000292.1 GCA_025964175.1 Solirubrobacterales bacterium | reverse complement strand
GCCCGCGACCGGAACGGCCTGCGAGGCGGGCGAGGCGGCGACGCCGCAGCTCGTGCCCCCCGGATCGACCGAGCTCGCCGAGCATGGCGGCCCGCTCGCCGATGCCCGTGTCCGTGCCGGCATCGTCGCCGGGCTGCTCGGCCTGGCCGCGTTCGTGGCCCTGCGCCTGCGGAGGCGCTGATGCGCGACACCAAGCGGGTCGGGCTGATCGTCCCCAGCTCCAACACCACGATCGAGACCGAAGTGCCGGAGATGCTGCGACGCGCGTCGCTGCCGGTCGACGTCACCTTCCACTCCAGCCGCGCCGTGCTGCACAACGTCGACGCCGAGTCGCTGGATCGCATGGTCCGCGACGGCGATCGGTGCGTGCAGGAGCTCGCCGACGCTCGCGTCGACGTCATCGCCTACGCGTGCCTCGTCGCGCTGATGGCGCGCGGCAACCGCGCGCACGAGGCGGTCGAGGCGCAACTCGCGCAGGTCGCCGCCGACCACGGTCACGCGCTGCCGGTCGTCTCCAGCGCCGGCGCGTTGATCCGGTCGCTGCAGATGCGCGGGATCGAGCGCGTCGCGATCATGACGCCGTACATGCCGCCGCTCACCAAGGCGGTGGCCGACTACATCGAGGACTACGACATCGAGGTCGTGGACTCGCTGAGCCTGTCCGTCTCCGACAACGTCGAGGTCGGCCGGCTCCCCACGGACCAGCTGGCCGGCCACGCCGAGCGCCTGGACCTGTCGCGGGCGCAGATGCTGATCGCCTCCGCGTGCGTGCAGATGCCGTCCCTGGCCGCGCTCCCGACGCTGGAGGCCCAGCTCGGCCTGCCGGTCATGTCGGCGGCCACCGCCACCGCGGCGGAGCTGCTGGACGCGCTGAACCTGCCGCGCCACGTGCCCGACGCCGGGGTGCTGCTGCGCCCCGAGGCGTCGACGCACGCCTGAGACCTCCGCGACCGTCTCTCTCGCGGACACACAGACGGCCGCCGCCCTCAGGGGCGGCGGCCGTTCGTCGTCGTGATGGGATCGGCCGGCGATGGTCGGCCGGCTGATCTCGCCCGAGAACGCAAACGGCCGCCGCCCCGAGGGGCGGCGGCCGCTTGTTTGCCGTGGGGTCGCCGGTTGGCGACTGGCGCTATGCGCTAGTCGCCGCTGGTCACGACCGGCGTGCCCTCCGTGGACCTGACCGTGGCGCCGTTGCCCGTCGCCTCGATCGGGTCGAGCCCGAAGTTGTCGACGTCCCAGTTCGTCTTGTCCAGTCCCACCAGCTCCTCGGCCTCGGTGACGCGCAGGCCGCTCGTCTTCTCGAAGAAGAGGCAGATGAGCAGGCACGGGATGGCGGCGATGGCCATCGTCGAGACGACGCCGGCCAGTTGCCACCAGGGCGTGATCGTGGCGTGTCCGAGGGCGAAGTTGCCCTCCAGGCCCGGGTAGCCACCCGTCTTGGTGCCCCACTCGACGAAGCCGCAGACGAGCGCTCCGGCGATTCCCGGCCCGAGGGCCAGCGGGATCACCTTGGGCTCGTCGATCCTCAGCTTGCGCATCAGCACAGTGGTGCCGAGCGCCACCGGCGGGCCGGCCAGGGAGACGAGGAAGACCTCCCACGGCATGCCGACGTCGAAGAGCGTGCCGCACATGACCGCGCCCGAGAGCGGGCCGAGCAGCGCCCACAACGGCTGACGCAGGCGGTAGGCGATGATCCCACCGGTGATCGCTCCGCCGATGTACGCGGCGAAGATGTTCTCGAGGATGATCCCCCAGCCCGACTGGGTCATGGAGATGCCGAAGACCCCGACCTCGGGGATGATGAACGTCGACGACAGCGCCACGAACGGCAGCGCGAACATGATCAGCAGGACACCCGCGCCGACGAGGCCGACGTTCTGGGAGGCGGGAACCGTTCCGCTGACGTGCTTGGTGAACGCGCCGAGGCGCGGCCCCAGTCGCCAGCTGAGCACGAGGACCCAGGTGCCGGCGAAGATGTACAGCGGGAAGATCCCGTCGAAGTCGTGCGTGCCGTGGTTGGACAGCGGCCCGACCGGGCCCCAGTTCAGGTACGCCACCAGCGGCGAGAGCACGAGGCCGATGACGAAGGCCATCGTGTACAGCGGCCGAGCCTTCATCCGCTCCATCGCGCCCGTGTGGATCAGGGCAAGGGTGCCGAGCGAGAAGGTGATGAAGAACGCGGCGAAGACCTGCTGGACCTCCGCCTCGGGCAGGATCTTCGGGTCGAGCGCGCCGGCGTAGTGGGTCAGGAACTTGCCGCCCACCCACCAGTCCTTGATGGCCTGCCAGAACGGATCAGGAACACCGAACGCCTGGTTGAACTGCGCGTTCCAGATCCCCACGCCGCAGATCAGGGTTCCGCCGCCGGCGATGACGGACGACAGCAGCTTCTGCACCCACGTGTCGAGCACGTTCTTGCGGCGCACGAGCCCTGTATCGATGAACCCGAGGGCAAGCACGATCAGGACGACCGAGACCGCCCCGACGGTATAGATGAACGACAGCAGCAGATACTCAGTCGTGAGCTGCTCTTTCACGAAAGGCATGACGCGCCTCCTTGGGGGTTATGGGTCATGTCACGCAGATCGCTGACCAAGGCGATTCCGCTCCTCCTCCTCACGGCGCGGCAATTGTATACTTGCATGCGATTGGCCGTCAATCATCGTTGTGAGGGCGAGTCAGCGCCCTTTGGATGGACAAGGAAGAGGGACTTGTATGCAGGCATCCCCAGCGAGGGCGTATGGCGGCCCCGACTCCACGACGCCGGACGAGCCCGCGTGGCTCGCGCTGCCGGAGCGGGAGCTGAGCGCGGTGTTCCTCACCATCCGCGAGCGGATCTACGACTTCCTCGAGGACTACTACGACCGCGAGCATCTGACGCGCGCGGGGGACTGGATGCTGGCCCTCGAGCCGCAGGCCGACGAGTACCTCGTGATCGCGGCGCTGATGCACGACGTCGAGCGCAAGGTCCCGGGCGGGCCGGCGCTGCGCAAGACGCAGGACGCATGGGACGACGTGACCTACAACACGGCCCACACCCATCGCTCCGCCGTCGTCGTGCCGACCTGGCTCTTGGTGCAGGGAGCGCCCGCGTCGTGGCTGACCGCGGTGGCGCAGCCGATCCGCGAGCACGAGTTCGGGGGCTCGCCGGAGGGTGACCTGATGCAGGCGGTGGACTCGATCTCCTTCCTGGAGACGAACGCGACGCTCGTCGCGCGCTGGGTGCTGCGCGGGGAGTGCAGTGAGGAGAAGGCGCGTCAGAAGTTGCGCTGGATGGGCGAGCGTGTGCGGCACGAGCGCGGGCGGGAGATCGCCCGCGCCTGCATGGAGCGCGCGCTGGAGGACTTCGATCGACTCATGGACGAGCAGGGATAGGAGACGGACATGGCAGACGACGGCGGCAGCTTCCAGAACCCTTTTGAGGTGACGCCCCCCGAGGGCGCCGAAGGGTGGGAGCGGCTCTACCCCTATTACTCGCTGTTCAGCGAGGACCGGCGTGAGGTCGAGGAGAACCAGTTCTGGTTCTGGGACTCGATGCACTACCCCGAGCCGATGTACCCCTTCGACATGGTCATGCCCGAGCAGACCTGGGTCATCCTCAACCAGAACACGACGCGCTACATGGTCGTGCCGACGGCGCGGGGCATCGACCACCGCGTGGTCAACGGCTACGTGTACATCAGCCCCAACACGGTCACGGACCAGGCGGAGATCGCGCGGCGCGCCGCCGAGTTCGGCCCCCGCGCCGGCCACTACTTCTCCAACTGGCAGACGCTGTACGACCAGTGGGTCGAGAAGGCCAAGGCGACCCGCGAGGAGCTGGAGTCGCTGAGCTTCCCGCCGCTGCCCGACGTCGAGCCGCTGGCCAGCGTGCAGGCCGGACAGGACCAGGGGGCGGTCTTCGGGCTGATCTCCAGCTACAACCGGCTGCTGGAGAACATCGCCAAGATCGGCCATCTGCACTTCGAGATGCTCGGCCTCGGCTACGGCGCGTACGTGACCTTCGGCGACTTCTGCCGGACCGCGTTCCCCGACATCCGCGACCAGACGATCGCGCAGATGGTCGCCGGCATCGACATCCTCATGTTCCGGCCCGACGACGAGCTGAAGAAGCTCGCCACGCGGGCCGTCGAGCTCGGCGTCGGCGGGCCGATCAAGCAGGGTGGCGGCGCCGAGACGGTGCTCGCCGCGGTCGGCGCCCTGGAGGGCGGGCCGGAGTGGATCGCCGAGCTGGACCGCTCGCGCGAGCCGTGGTTCTGGTTCGCCACCGGTGCCGGCATGACGCACGAGGACCCCGCCTGGAACGACGACCTCGGCTTCCCGCTGGACCTGATCGGCTCGTACATCGAGAAGCTCGAGCGCGGCGAGCAGCTGGAGCGGCCGCTGGAGACGGTGGAGACCGAGCGCGACCGCGTGACGGCCGAGTACCGCGAGCTGCTGCCCACCGATCAGGACCGCCAGGCCTTCGACGACCTCGTCGCTCTGGCGCGCATGGTCTACCCGTTCGTGGAGAACCACAACTTCTACTGCGAGCACCAGCATCACACGCGGCTGTGGAACAAGGTCCGCGAGGTCGGCGCCGTGTTCGCCGCGCGCGGGTTCTTCGACGACGCGGAGGACATCTGGTACCTCCACCGCTTCGAGGTCTACCAGGCGATGTGGGACCTGATGGCCGGCTGGGCCACCGAGACGCCCGACCGCGGCGCCTACTGGCGGCGGGAGATCGCCGAGCGCAAGCGGATCCGCGAGGCGCTCAAGCAGTGGTCGCCGCCGCCGGCCCTCGGCATCGTCCCCGAGAACCTGACCGAGCCGTTCACCGTGATGCTGTGGGGCGTCTCGGACGACACCGTCCAGCGCTGGCTGACCGCCGGCGACGGCACGAACCTGCGCGAGCTGCAGGGCGTGGCCGCCTCGCCGGGCGTCGTGGAGGGACCCGCCCGGGTCATCTTCTCCCCGTCGCAGCTGGACGAGGTGCAGGCGGGCGAGGTGCTCGTGTGCCCGATCACGGCTCCGAGCTGGGCTCCGGTCTTCTCGAAGATCGCCGGCGCCGTCTCCGACATCGGCGGGATCATGGCCCACGCGGCGATCGTGTCGCGCGAGTACGGGCTGCCCGCGGTCGTCGGCACCGGGTTCGGCACCAAGTCGATCAAGACGGGCCAGCGGGTCCGCGTCGACGGCGGGCGCGGCATCGTGACCGTCCTCGACGACTGACGTCCGTGGCGTCGGGCGGATCGAGCACCCAGGTGGTGCTCGATCCGCCACACGCGGGCCTGTGGCAGGATCCGAGCCGATGATCACGCCTTCCACGACGCGACCCACCCGTCCCCGCCGCAGCTGCCACTCGGTGCCCGGTTCCAGCGAGCGGTTCCTGGCCAAGGCACCCCAGCTGGAGGCCGATCAGGTGTTCCTCGACCTCGAGGACTCGGTCGCGCCCGACGAGAAGGAGCGCGCCCGCGGGCAGGTCATCGAGGCGCTGCGCGATCTGGACTTCGGCGAGAAGACCGTCGTCTTCCGCGTCAACGGGACCGACACGCCGTTCTACTACCGCGACCTCATCGACGTGGTCGAGGCGGCCGGCGACAAGCTCGACGCCGTGATGCTGCCCAAGGTCCGCACCCCCGGCGACGTCGAGATGACCGACAAGCTGCTCACCCAGATCGAGCTGGCCAAGGGGTTGCGCGTCGGCCGCATCGGCATCGAGGCGCAGATCGAGGACGCGGTCGGCCTGATCGCCTGCGAGTCGATCGCCACCGCCTCGCCGCGGATGGAGACCCTGATCTTCGGCCCCGGCGACTACAGCGCCGCGATCGGCATCCCGATCACCACCATCGGCGGCGCGCCCGAGCACTACCCGGGCGACCACCTCAACTACCTGTACTCGCGCCTCGTCGTCGCCGCCCGCGCGGCGGGCATCCAGTGCATCGACGGCCCGTACGCGGCGTTCAAGGACGAGGACGGCCTGCGCGCCCGCGCTCGCCTGGCCCGGGCCCTCGGCCTCGACGGCAAGTGGACGATCCACCCGTCCCAGATCGCCGTCGTCAACGAGATCTTCACCCCGTCGCGCGAGGAGTGGGAGCGCGCGGAGGCGATGCTGGCCGCCTACCAGGAGGCGACCGGGACCCAGGGCCTGGGCGCGGCGATGTTCGACGGCGAGATGATCGACGAGGCCAATCGCAAGATGGCCGAGCGGATCGCCAATGCCGGGCGCGCCGCGGGGTACGAGGCCTAGCCGGGCTCCCCGTCCAGGAGGAAGATCTCGAAGATGCGCGGCGGGTCGAACACGATCTGCGAGTGGTAGGTCAGGACCTTGCGGCCCGTGGCCTGCTCGACGACGGCGGTCAGCTCCTCGTAGACGACCTCCTGGAAGCGCAGCCGGTAGTGGCGGACGAGCGTCTCCTCGCCCGCCTCCAGCAGCTTCTCCTCGTTGGGCGTCAGCCCGTTCTCCATGACGCAGAAGACGTAGGCGTCGTTGAAGTACGTCTTCGCCTTCGTGGGGCCCCGCCCGTAGAGCCGGGCGAGGGTCTGGACGATCCCGCTGGAGACCGCGGCGCGCATCGCGCCGAGAGGATCGGTACCGGGGCGGGGGGGCTGGGCGCTCATGTCTCCGGGTCGGGCTCGTATGCCGCGGCCAGCTCGGGATCCTTGCGCGACAGCATGTCGGCGAGGTCCACCATGACCTTGGACTGCTTCCAGGTTGCGTCGTCCTGCATCTTGCCGTCGATCATGTGCACGCCGCGACCGTCGGGGATCGCCGCGATGACCTTCTTGGCGAACTTGACCTCGTCGGGGTCGGGCGAGAAGACCTTCTTGGCGATGGCGATCTGCGCGGGGTGCAGCGACCACGTGCCGACGCAGCCCAGCAGGAAGGCCGCGCGGAACTGCGTCTCGCAGCCCTCGAGGTCGCGGATGTCGCCGTACGGGCCGTAGAACGGGAGGATCCCGGCGCCGGCGCACGCGTCGACCATGCGGGCGATCGTGTAGTGCCACGGGTCCTGCTGGTAGGACGGGCGGGGCGCGTCGGGGTTCTGCGGATCGGGGTCGGCGAGGGTGCGGTAGCCGGGGTGGCCGCCGCCGACGCGCGTCGTCTTCATGCGCCGTGAGGCCGCCAGGTCGGCCGGCCCGAGCGAGATGCCCTGCATGCGCGGCGAGGCCGTGGCGATCTCCTCGACGTTCGCCATGCCCTGCGCGGTCTCGAGGATCGCGTGGACGAGGATCGGGCGCGTGATGCCGGCCTTGGCCTCGAGCTGGGCGAGCAGGCGATCGACGTAGTGGATGTCCCACGGACCCTCGACCTTGGGGACCATCACGACGTCGAGCTTGTGGCCGATCTCGCCGACGAGCTGCGTGAGGTCGTCCAGCACCCACGGCGACTCGAGCGAGTTGATGCGCGTCCACAGCTGGGTGTCGCCCATGTCGATGCCGCGGCCGACCTTGATCAGCCCGGCGCGCGCGGCCTCCTTGCGGTCGACGGAGATGGCGTCCTCGAGGTTGCCCAGGAGGATGTCCACGGTCGGTGCGATGTCGGGGACCTTCGCCACCATCTTCTCGTTGGAGAAGTCCAGGAAGTGGATCATTCGCGACGGCCTGAAGGGGATCTCCCGCAGCGGCTCGGGCGCGTCGATGGCCAGGGCCTTGAAGAAATCGCGGGGGTTACGCATGTTTCGCTCTCCTGATGGCTCGGTCAGACCGGCGGCGGACCTTAGCGGGGCTCCGGCCCGCTCAG
>JAOPZL010000275.1 GCA_025964175.1 Solirubrobacterales bacterium | reverse complement strand
ACCGCGGCGACATCCCGCCGGTCGGGCCCGGCGTCGCCGCGCTGGCCGCCGCCGCGGCCGTCTTCGTCCTCCCGCGCGCCGGCTGGCTGCTGATGGCCTGGGCGATCGAGGTCTGGCTGCTGGCCTCGGGCGCCGGCGGCACCGCGATCATGCTCGCGCTCGCCCTGCTGCCCGTGCCGCTGCTGCTGCCGCTGGCCGGCCGGCTGTGGTCGCTCCCCGCCGCCGCGCCCGCTCTCGGCGCGCTGGGCCTGGCCGCCGTCTTCCCCGTCGTCGCCGGCCAGGCGGCGACGCTGACGCGCCGCGCCGCTCTCGGTGCGCTGGGCTTCCTGTGGCTGTGCGTGGCCGAGACGCTGACCGCGACCAGGCTCGTCGCCGGGCCGGCCGCCGGCAGCGCCCAGCACCCATCGTGGGAGGACTCGGCCTCCCGGGCGCTGAGCGACGCCGTCGTCCCGCTGCTCGCGTCCGGGCTGCTGCTCGTCGCGGTCCTGTGGGGGGTCGCCGCCGCGGTGCTGCCCTGGGTCGTCCGCGGCCGCTCCGCCGCCGTGGACCTGGGGGGTGCGGCGGTGTGGTCGATCGCCCTGGCGGTCGGCACCGAGGCGATGCTCGGGGCGCTGCACCAGGGCTCCGCGCACCCTCCGGACGGCTCCGCGCGGGGGCTCGTCCTGGGCGCGGTGGCGGGCACGGCGGGGGCGGTCGGGCTGCGCGCGGGACGTCGCGCTGCCCGCCCGGCGCCGCCTCGCCTACCATGACGGTCCGCACCGTCGCATCCCGGGGCGAGCGGGAAACACGGTCATGAGCGTGCTGCGCAGCCTCGAGAATCGCATTGCCGGCCTCGTCGAGGGCACCTTTGGTCGGGTGTTCCGCTCCGAGGTGCGCCCAGTCGAGCTCGCTCGCAAGCTGGCCAAGGAGATGGACGAGCACCGCACCGTCTCCGTCTCGCGCACCTACGTGCCCAACGAGTACACGGTCTGGCTCTCCCCGAAGGACCGCGAGCGCTACGAGGGCGTCGAGCACGAGATCGCCTCCGAGCTGTCGGGCTACCTGCTCGAGCACGCCCGCCGCGAGCGGCTCGCGCTGGTGTCGCGCCCGCAGATCGAGTTCCGCACCGACGAGCGCCTCTCGCTGGGCGAGTTCGGCATCCAGGCGCGGCTCGTGCGTGAGTCGGCGCCGTCCGCCGCCGTCCCGCCCGCGGGCCCCGCCGCGGCGTCCGTGGAGCCCGCCGCGCCTGGCAACACGATGATCTACTCCACGTCCGATCGCCATCAGGAGCAGCTCTCGGAGGTTCGGGCCAACCGCGCCGGCCGGGCGATCGTCGTCGTCGACGGCAAGCGGATGCTCGTCGGCGCGGCCGGGGCCACGCTCGGGCGCTCACGCGAGTGCGAGATCGTGGTCGACGACGCCAACGTCTCGCGCAAGCACGCCGAGGTCCGTCCCGGACCGCAGGGCTGGACGATCGCCGACCTGGGGTCGACGAACGGCGTGCGCGTCAACGGCCGCGCCGTCGGCCAGGCGCCCGCCCCGCTGGCCGACGGCGACCGCGTCGAGCTCGGCACCGCCCTCGTTACCTTCGAGATCGACTGAGGGCCTGAACATGGTCGAACCCGCCTCCGTCCTCCTGAAGTACGGCTTCATCGTCATCCTCTACCTGTTCCTGATCTGGGTCTCGCGCAACGCGCTGCGCGACCTGCGGCGCGGCCGCAGCGACGGCGGCAGCGCCGTCGCGGCGGCTCCGCTCGCCGATCCGCTGGGCGAGGCGACGAGCCTGCACCCGCTGGGCGGGGATCCGGGCGCCGACGGGCTGGAGCCCCAGCTCGTGGTCGAGCGCGGCGCCGGGCACGAGCCGGGGATGGCCTACGACGTCGGCGACGGCGCGGTCCTGGGCCGCGGCGACGCCGCGGAGATCCGCCTGCAGGACCCGTTCGCCTCCTCGCGCCACGCCCGTCTCGTGCGCCAGGGATCGATGGTCGTCATCGAGGATCTCGGCTCCACGAACGGCACCTACCTCAACGAGGAGCTGCTCCAGGGACCCCAGCCGCTGCACCCCGGAGACCGCGTCCGCATCGGTGACACCGAGTTCACCTACGAGGATCGGTGAGGATGTCCTGATGCTGCGCGTCGCCGAAAGCGCCAAGGACACCGACGTCGGACGCCAGCGGCGGGTCAACGAGGACTCGCTGCTGGTCCATCCGCCACTGTTCGTCGTGGCCGACGGGATGGGCGGCCACCAGGCCGGCGAGGTCGCCTCCGGCCTGGCCGTCGAGGCGTTCGCCGGCGGCCTGCCCGACAGCGGCGACGCCGCCGAGTTCCGCCTGGCCGAGCTCGTCCAGAGCGCCAACCGCCAGATCCACGACACCTCGCGCTCCGACGCCGAGCACGCCGGGATGGGGACGACGATCACGGCGGCCTACGTGGACGTCGACGACGTCGCGATCGCCCACGTCGGCGACTCGCGCGCCTACCGCTGGCGCGACGGCGAGCTCGAGCGCCTCACCGACGACCATTCGCTCGTCGAGGAGCTGATCCGCCAGGGCAAGCTGACGGCCGAGGAGGCCGAGGACCACCCGCAGCGCTCGATCGTCACGCGCGCCCTCGGCCCGGAGCCCGACGTCCAGGTCGACACCCGCACGGTCCCGTCACGCGACGGCGACGTCTTCCTGCTCTGCTCCGACGGCCTGACCGGCATGATCGGCGAGACCGGCCTCGCCGCCGTGCTCGGCGAGGGCGGCACGCTGGCGCGGACGGTGCGCGGCCTGATCGACGCCGCCAACGCCGCGGGCGGGCGCGACAACATCACGGTCGTCCTCTTCCGCGTGGAGGAGGTGGGCGAGCTCGGTGGAGCCGCGGGCGGCGTGCGCGCCGCCGCCGGCGCCGACCAGCTGACCACGGTCACCCACGACGCCGTGAGCGGCGACCGGGTCCGTGCCGCGGTGGCCGAGGGCGACGCCGC